>JAWVZJ010000022.1:0-17070 GCA_033722255.1 Thermoanaerobaculia bacterium
ACCTTGTTGAACTGGTGCTGTCGGATCAATCCCCGTACGTCGCGACCATGGGACCCGGCCTCGGCCCGGAAGCAGGGTGTATAGGCCGTGTAGCGGAGCGGGAGGCGATCCTCCTCCAGGATCTCGTCCCGGTGGAGATTGGTGAGGGGGACTTCGGCCGTGGGGATCAGGAAGAGGTCCCGGTCCTCCACCCGGAACAGGTCCTCGGCGAACTTCGGGAGCTGGCCGGTTCCCTCCAGGGAGCTTGCCCTGACCAGGAACGGAGGGAGCACCTCCGTGTACCCGTGCTCCTCCAGGTGGAGGTCGAGCATGAGCTGGATCAGGGCCCGTTCCAGTCGGGCTCCGAGGCCGAAGTACGCGGTGAATCGGGATCCGGAGAGCTTGGCTCCCCGCTCGAAGTCGAGGATGCCCAGCTCCGGTCCGAGCTCCCAGTGGGGCCGGGCCTCGAAATCGAGCTCGGTGGGCTCCCCCACCACCCGCTCCACCCGGTTGGAAGCCTCGTCCGGCCCCCGGGGGACCGAGACGTGGGGAAGGTTGGGGAGGTCGAGATCGATGCTCCGGAGCTCGTCTTCCACCTCCTCCAGCTCGCCCTCCTCCGCCTCGATCTCCTCCTTGAGCCGACCGACGGCGGCGATCTCCGATTCGGCATCCTCTCCTCGGGCCTTGAGGCGGCCGATCTCCTGGCTGGCCTCGTTCCGACGTCGCCTCTTCTCCTCCAGCTCGACCAGCCGGTCCCGCCGCGCCGCGTCCAGCGTCTTCCAGCGATCGAGAGTCTCGGCGTCGACTCCCCGGGATTCCAGGGCGTCGACGACCTCCTGGGAGGGATTCCGGAGAAGAGTGCGGGGGAGCATGACGGAGGCAGCATAGCGAGGGGCTTCGGCGGGGGTCAAACGACGAGGGGCCGCGTTTCCCCGGGATCGTGCCGGTGCCCTTGAGGGTTCGGATCCGTGGGTATGATGAAGGGCCGCCGTCCGGCGTCGACCCCATGATCTCTCACTCCCGTTCCGTGGCCCGTCACCTCGCACCAGGACCCGCAGGGGGAGGCCCCCGGTCCGTCGGCTCCCCTCCACCGCCTTCTGGAGGAGGATGGCGGTGAGGTCGAGAGGATGGTCCCGGGGAGCTCGCTCGGCGGTCTGGGTCCTGGGAGCTCTCCTCTCCGGGGTCGCCTTCGCAGGTGTCGGGGGCCTGGAGGGGGACGATCCTCTCCGGGGGACGGCGGCGATCGCTCCCGCCGTCCTCGTGGCGCTGTGGAGGATCGAGCTGTGGGCGGAGGACCAGGACGGTGCCGGGGCCGACCCGACGATTCGGCTCCTGGAAGGATCCCTCCTCCTGGGCTGGCTCCTCCTGGTCGTGGTTCGCGGGAGCTGGAGCCTCCCCTCCGGATCCGAGGTCCTGGCCGGGGCATTCTTCCTGGCCGTGGGATGGAAGATCCTCCGGACGATCCCGAGGCTGCGACCCAGTCTGGGGGAGAGTGTCCCCCGGCGCCCGCCGGCGGTGTTCTTCTGGCTCCCCCTGGTCGCCTATCTGGCGATCCTCCCCTGGTGTACGAGTCAACGGCCCCCGGACGGGGACGAGCCGTACTACCTCCTGGTGGCCCACAGCCTCGCCTTCGACGGGGACACGGATCTCCGGAACAACTACGTCCGCGAGGATTCCCGTCGATACATGCCCCGGGCATTGGAGCCCCAACTCGGAGACCCGGTGGGGCCCGACGGACAGATCTACTCTCGTCACAGTGCTCTCCTTCCCCTGGTTCTGGCCCTTCCCTACCGCGTGGCCGGATCCCATGGCGCCTTCGCGGTCATGGCGGGGCTCACCGCCCTCCTCGCCTGGTGGTTTCTGCGGGTCTGCCGGCGACATCATCCCGACCGGCCGGGCGGGGCTCTCTTGGCCTGGGCCCTCCTGGCCTTTGCCCCCCCGGTGCTCCTGTACTCTCACCAGGTTTGGGTCGAGATTCCCGCCGGCCTCCTCCTGGTCATCGGATGGGACACGGTGCACCTCTCTCCGGAGCGACGCAAACGCGGGGCATGGATCCTGATCCTGGCGGTGGTGGTGCTGCTCACCTTCCTCAAGCTCCGGCTCCTGATCGTGGCTGCCCCTCTCCTGCTCCTGGCCGTGATCCGGTCCCGGCGAGGGTCGACGATCCTTTGGAGCGGACTGATCCTCGCCGTCACGGCCGGAGGGGTTCTTCTCTACAACCAGAGTCGGTTCGGGAACCCGCTTCGGATCCACTCCGTCGCCGACCTGGCGTTTCACGAGGTGTCTCCGTTCACCGTCCTCCAGAGGGAGCTCGGGCTTTTCTTCGACGGCGCCTTCGGATTGTTCGCCGCGGCTCCCTTGTGGCTGATTCTCGTCCCCGGGGTGCTCCGGGCCGTCCGACGGGATCGGGGACTCCTGGCTCGTCTCGTCCTGCTCCTGGGGCCGTACTTTCTCGTCATCGCCTCCCGCCGGGAATGGTTCGGAGGGTGGTCTCCTCCTTTCCGCTACGGGCTCCTCGGACTGCCGCTCCTGGCCCTGCTGCTGGTTCCCCTCTGGGAAGACCGGCGGCGGGTGGGTCCCCGGGCCCTCCTGGCGGGTCTCGGCGCGTTGACGGTCGGCCTGACCCTCCTCTGGCTGGCGGTGCCCGGCTGGACCTACAACCTGGCCGACGGCGGGAGTCATCTCGCCGACGCCGCGAGTCGCCTCCTGGGCCTGGACTTCAACCGGCTCCTGCCGAGCAGCGTGCGACCCAGGGTCGCCACCTGGTTGTGGCCGTCGACCCTGGGTCTCCTCGTTCCGTTGGTCTGGTGGCGTCCCCGGCGGCAGCTTCCGGCGGCTGGGGCCCTCGGCCTCGCGGCTCTCCTGTTGGTGGCGGCCGGAGGGACGGCCCTGACCTCTCGTCTCCCGACCCGGGTCCTGGAGATGGAGGATCCTCCGGTGGTGAGCGAGAAGGGGCGCCTCCATCCCCGGAAGTGGGCCGTAGAGAGAGTCCGGAGGTCCAGTGGTCTCCTCCTCCCGGAGGGTGCGAGTCTCCGGGCTCCGGTGGTGGCCGGAGGGAACCGGGTAGTCCTGGTCCTTCGAGTCCGGCTCATCGAGAACGACGAGCATCCCACGGGATTGACGATCGGCGACGGTCGCCGCACCTTCTCCCGATGGAGGGTCCGGGAGGGAGGAGACTGGGTCGATGTCCGTTCAGGCCCCGTGCGCTGGATTCCGGGTCGAGACCTCCATCTCGCGGTCGGTCCCCCTCCGGAGGGGGCTCCCCGGAACGGTATCGTCGTGGACCGGGTGCTCCTGGAGTGGCGATGAGAGCGTTGATCACGGCCGTGGTGCCGTCCCTGGGGTACAGCCCGGATCTCCCCCGGCTCCTGAGGGACCTCCGGGCCGAGCCGGGGATGGAGCTGGTTCTGGTCCACCAGGGCCCGGAGTCCCCGGACTCCGGGGTCCTGGAGTCCGTGGATCGGTTCCTCCACTATCCTCGGCCTCTGGGATTCGCGGCGGCTGTGAACCGGGGGTTGAAGAACTCTCGAGCCGCCTTCCTCCTCCTCGTGAACGACGACGCGATCCTTCGACCGGGAGCGATCCCGACCCTTCGAAGCCAGCTGGATCGTTCGCCGGAGCTCGCCTCGGTGCAGCCTCTGCTCCTGGACGAGCGGGGTCGGATCGACAGCTCGGGGGTGGGATGGAACGCCTGGTGGCAGGCGGTCCAGATCGGCCGCGGCGAGCGTCCCGGGGTCGCCGGGTCGGAGCGCCGGGAGGTCTTCGGTGTCCACGGTGCCGCCTGTCTCCTCCGGCGACGAGCCCTGGAAGAGGTCTCCCTGGCTCCGGGAGAGATCCTGGACGAAGAGCTGGACACCTATTATGAGGACGTGGAGCTGTCCGGACGCCTTCGGGCCGGAGGCTGGACGGCCGCCGTCTCGCCGGACGCCACGGGTATCCATCGGGGGGGCGTCAGCGGCCGAGCTCTGGGACGAGGGAAGCTCCGTCTACTCTACGGGAATCGGCTGCTGGTCCTGACTCGATTCCTGGGTCCGAGGATCCTCCCCCGGCTGCCCCGGATCCTGGCCCGGGATCTGCTCGACGCGGCGGAGCGTCCGGACCGGATTCCCGGGATCCTGGCCGGCTGGCTCCGGGCCCTCCGGCGGGTCCGGGGATTCTCGAGCCGGGGATCGTATCGCCTCGATCCCGACATCCTGTCGAGGTTCCGGGAGCCGTGATCTCGGACCGGCCTCCGCTCCTCACCGGCGTCGTGGTCCACTGGCGGGACGAGTCGGGCCTGGCTCGGCTCCTGGACGCCTGGCCCGCGGACCGCCGGTTCGAGCTCCTGGTCGTGGATAACGGAGGAACCCTGGGGAACTCGGGGCCGGAGCTCGGACGGACCGGGAGGATCCGTCGGCTCACACCGGACAGGAATCTCGGCTTCGCCGGAGGAGCCAACCTCGGAGCCCGGAAGGCCCGTGGCGATCTCCTGCTCCTCCTGAACCCGGACGCTCGGCCCACTCCTGGAGCCCTGGAGGCCCTGGTCGAGGGAGCGGAGGGTCATCCGGAGGCCGCCGGGTTGGTGCCCCGACTCGTGGACGCCGACGGAGAGGACCAGGTCTCCTGGCAGCTCCGGCCTCTGCCCCGGCCCGGCCAGCTCGCTCTCCATGCCCTGTTCGTCGACTCGATCCGGGGACCGGACCGGGGACCGGAGGCCGGAACGGAGGTGGCGCAGCCGGCGGCGGCGGCGCTTCTCCTCCGGCGGAGCGCGTGGCGGGAGGTCGGCGGCATGGACGAGTCCTTCTGGCCCGCTTGGTTCGAGGACGTGGATCTGGCCCGTCGTCTCGAAGACCGCTCTCTACCCCTGCTCTACTGGCCCAGGGCGGTCTTCCGCCACGATCGGGCCGGGAGCCTGCCGGCCCTGGGGTACGAGGGCTTTCTCCGGGCGTACTACGGGAACCTGGTCCGGTACCTGAGGAAGCACCACGGCCTCCGCTGGGAAGCCGTCGGGAGGGTCCTGGTGGTGGTGGGCATGGTCCTCCGTGTCGCCCTTCTCCCCCTCCGTCGTCCGGAGCGGGCTTCGACCCGAGGCGCGGCGGCGGCGGCTCTGCTGCGGACGGCCCGGGACGCGGCTCTGGGGGGAAGGTCTCGATGATCACCGAGAGGGTATCCGTGCTCATGGTCACGCATCAGTCCGCCGGGACCCTCGGCCGGGCGTTGGAGGCCGTAGGGGCCCTGGACCACGGGAATCTGGAGCTGGTCGTCGTGGATTGCGGGAGCACCGACGACAGCGTGGCCACGGCCCGTCGGGCCTGGCCCTCGGGAATGGAGGGGGAGCTCCTGGAGCTGGAGGAGAACCGCGGGTTCACCGGGGGAATGAATACCGGCCTCGCGGCCACCGAGGGGCCCTGGATCCTGGCCCTGAACCCGGACGCGTATCCCCGGCCGGATTTTCTGAGCCGACTCCTGGACACAGCCCGGGGCCACCCCGAGGTGGGCGCCGTGACGGGGAGACTCCTCCGGAGCCGGCGGGAAGGGGAGGAGGAGCTCCTGGATGCCTGCGGGATGTACCTGGTTCCCACGTGGAGACATCTGGATCGCGGGTCCGGGCGGAGGGATCGGGGCCAGCTCCGGCGACGATGCCGGGTCTTCGGGGCCACGGGGGCAGCCACTCTCTACCGTCGCCGGGCCCTGGAGGACGTCGCTCTGGCGGGCGAGATCTTCGACGAGAGATTCCACTCCTACCGGGAAGACGCGGAACTCTCCTTTCGCCTCCGGGAGCGGGGCTGGGAGATCGTGTACGAACCGGGGGCGGTGGCCCGACACGATCGGTTCAACCTGCCGGGGCGTCGGTCCCGGATGCCGCCCCGGGTGAACTTCCACTCCCTGAAGAACCGGTATCTGCTCCGGATCTATCATCAGACCGTGGCCAACCTCCTCTGGACCCTCCCCTTCACCCTGTTCCGGGATCTCCTCGCCTTCGGCTGGGTGCTCCTCCGGGAGAGGAGCTCCCTCGGGGCCTACGGATGGGTGTGGAGGCACCGAAAAGAGCTCTTCGCCCGCCGCCGACGGATCCAGCGCCGCCGCCGGGTGTCGGGTGGCGCCATCGACCGATGGTTCTTCGTGTCGGAGCTGGCCTGGACCGGGGGCGGTGCGGATCGATGAGTCCGACCGAAGATCGAGATCTGCGGGTGGCCCTGCTGGGAGGACGGGGCGTTCCGGGTCGCTACGGGGGGTACGAGACCCTCATGGACGAGCTCGCCGGTCGCCTCGTCGCCCGGGGCGTGGAGGTGACGGTCTACTGCCGATCCCACTACACGGATCGGGGGCGCCGAACCTACCGGGGCGCCCGGCTCGTGGTCCTCCCCACCGTCCGGACGAAACATCTGGACACCCCGGTCCACACCCTCCTCTCGGCTCTCCACGGGACCGGCCAGGGCTACGACGCGGCCCTGGTGGTCAACGCGGCCAACGCCCTGTTCGTACCCCTCCTCCGGGCCGGTGGCGTCCCCACCGCTCTCCACGTGGACGGGATCGAGAGGAGGAGGAAGAAGTGGGGAGCCCTGGGGCGGGGGGTCTACGCCGTCTCGGAGCGGATGGCGGGCCTGGTGGCCGACACCGTGGTCTCGGACGCCCGGGTCATTCAGGAGCACTATCGGGCCCGGTACGGAGTGGAGTCGGCCCTGATCACCTACGGCGTCGATCCGGAGCCTCCCCGGGGCCGCGAGGTCCTGGATGAGCTGGGTCTGATCTCGGGCCGATTCTTCCTCTACGTCTCCCGGTTCGAGCCGGAGAACAATCCCCACCGGGTGGCCGAGGCGTACCGGCGAGTGGAAGGCGATCTTCCCCTGGTCATGGTGGGGGACGCCCCGTACGCGGATCGGTTCATCGCCTCCTTCCGGGAGGATGCCGACCCCAGGATCCGGTTTCCCGGCGCGATCTACGGCGACGGATACCGTCAGCTGCTGAGCCACGCCCTGGCCTACGTCCACGCCACCGAGGTCGGCGGGACCCACCCAGCGCTGGTGGAGGCCATGGGATACGGGAACTGCGTCGTGGCCAACGACACGCCGGAGAATCGGGAGGTGGCGGGCCCGGAGGCCCTCTACTTCCGGGCCCAGCGTCCCGGGGAGCTTGCCGACCTCCTGGAGTCGATCCGCAGGGATCCCGGATCGGCCCGAAGAACCGGTAAGGCGATGTCGGACCGGGCCCGGCGGCTCTTCGACTGGGATCGGATCACGGACCGGTACCTGACCCTCTTCCGGCGTCTGGCCTCCGGCTGACGGCCGGGAGGTCCCGACGTAGCGGCGATCTCGGGGATTTTGCTATGATTCCCAACGCCCGGACCGTCTCGTACGTACACGGGAACAGGTAGGCCATGCTCAAAGAACGCGCCCGCGTCATCAACTTCACGGTCTTCCTCCTGGACCTGGGACTGGTCGCCCTGGCGTTTCTCGTCGCCTACTGGCTCCGGAGCTTGGTCCTCCCGGTGGTGGCACCGGAGCTGTTTCCCGGCCAGCTCTATCCCCTGGGGGAGTACCTGCCCCTCCTCCCCGTGGTGCTGGCTCTATGGGGGATCCTCCTGGTGGGTTCCGGACAGTACCGGTCTCACCGGACGGTTCCTCTCCTGGAGGAGGCCTGGAGCGTCCTCAAGGTCTCCGCCACGGGCCTCGTGGTGTTCACCCTCATGCTCTACGCCCTCCGCTGGGACGAGCAGATCCTGGAAAACGACCGGGTCAGCCGGGCGTGGCTCCTCCTCTTCGGAGCGGCGACCTGTGTGTTCCTCCTGGCGGAGAAGCTCACGCTCAGGACCATCTCCCGGTACGTCCGGAGCCGGGGCTTCAACTATCGGACCCTCCTGATCGTGGGGGGCGGTCCCGCGGCCCGGGCCATCGTCCGGACCGTGGACCGACACGCCTACTGGGGGTTCCAGATCCTGGGGATCGTCAAGGTCCGGGACGAGGATCGAGCGATCGGCGGATATCCGATCCTCGGACGGATCGACGACATGGACCGGGTCCTGGAGGAGAACGTGGTCGACGACGTGGTGTTCGCCGTCGGTCGCAACGAGCTAGGCAAGATGGAGGAGCTCTTCCTCGTCTTGGAGGAGCGGGGGATCCGGACCATGCTCGCATTGAACTTCTTCCCCCACACCCAGGCCCAGGTACAGCTCTCGGACATCGACGGGATCCCGTTCCTGACCTTCTCCACGGGACCGAGCAACCCAGTCCTGCTCCTCGTGAAGCGGAGCCTCGACGTGGTCCTCGCGGCCCTGCTCCTGGCCCTGTCCTTCCCAGTGGTCCTGACCGTGGGTTTGGCCATCAAAGCCTCCTCCAAGGGGAGCGTGTTGTTCCGCCAGACCCGGTGCGGGCTGAACGGTCGCCGCTTCACCCTCTACAAGTTCCGGACGATGGTGGAGGACGCCGAGCATCGTCGGGAGGAGGTCCTCCACCTGAACGAGATGGACGGGCCGGTGTTCAAGGCCCGGCACGATCCCAGGATCACCCGCCTGGGACGGTTTCTCCGGAAGTTCAGCCTCGACGAGATCCCACAGCTCTGGAACGTGCTCCGGGGCGACATGAGCCTCGTGGGTCCCCGACCGCCGATCCCGGAGGAGGTCGCCCAGTACGAGGCCTGGCAGCGTCGGCGTCTCTCCATGAAGCCGGGTTTGACCTGCCTGTGGCAGATCAACGGCCGGAACCAGGTGAACTTCCGGAGCTGGATGGAACTGGACCTGGAGTACATCGACAGCTGGTCCCTCTCCCTGGACCTGAAGATCCTGGTCAAGACGATCCCCGTCGTCCTCCTGGGCCGGGGCGCCTCCTGAGCTGGAGAGTCGGCCCGGTGACCGCTCCCCTGTTGCGCGGCGTCGCAGAAGGCGCTCTCAGAGCTCCTGCTCGGCCTCCCGGACCCGGGGATCGTTCGGAGCCAGGTTCTTGAGGACCTGGAGGGCCATGCGGGCCTCCCGGGGGCGCTCGTCCTCCAGGTACCGGCGGAACGTCGCCAGCCCCTCCTCTACGGAGCGGGACCGCTCGTCCTCCCCCTGGAGGCGGGAGATCTCCTTCGACATCTCCCGGGGACGTTCGCTGGACGGCAGCTCCCGCCCCATCTCCCGGGCGATCTCCCGGGCGTCGTGCCAGCGCCGGTCTCCGATTGCCCTCCGATAGCGAGCTTCGAGCTCGGCCTCCCGCAGACGGCTCCGATCGTTGTCCAGGACTACCCGGGGGATCTCCAGGGCCTCGAGGCGCTCGAGCTCGGAGCGGGCCCCCTCCAGGTCCCCCTCCTCCAGTCGGGCGCCGAGTCGGTCGCGGATCTCCTCCGCCCGGGCTCCGATCTCCCGCCCCCGCTCCGCCTCCTGAATCTCGGTGAGCAGGGTTCCCGCGAGGCGGCCTGAGAGATCCAGCGTTTCGACCTCGTCCAGGGCTTCCCGGGCCCGAGCCAGCTCTCCCTCGGCGATCGCCTTCCGACCCCGGTCGAAGGCCTTCTCCGCCTGCTCCTGTTGCGCCGCCTCGTCCCCCAGGAGATCGACCCAGGCCTCGTAGTCGCTCCGCTTCGGATGATTGGGGTAGAGATCCAGGAGGGTGTCCAGGGCGAGGCCGGCCAGGGTCTGCTGCCGTTCCAGGAGGTACTTCTCCAGCATCTGTTCCGCCTGGAGGACCTTCTGTCGGCGCTGGGCGATGGCCTCGTTCTCCGTCAGCCGCTCCTTCAGCGAGGGAAGGTGGCGGTGCCGGGGATCGGTCTCCTCGAGCTCGACGATCCGCTCCCGGGCCTCCTCGAATCGCCCCTCCCGGAGAGCCCGATCCGCCTGCGTGTGCAGTCGCTTCGCGGTCCTGGTCTTCGATGCCGCCCGATCGATCTGTTCCAGGAGCTCGAGTCTCTCCTCCTTCGTGAGCTCACCGGGCCTCGGCTCCGGATCCCGGGGAGCCGGAGTATCGTCTTCGGTGCCGGTTCGGGGCTCTTCGTCGTCGGGGTCCATCTCCGCCGTTCCGGACTCCCTGGTCGGGTCGACCATCTCCGACAGGGCCCCGATGAAGGTGGGGGCATCGGGATACCGATCGTCCGGCCTCCGTTCCAGTCCCCTCATGACGACCTTCTCCAGGCGCCCGGAAAGGGAGAGCTCGGGGGACCGCCGGCGCAGGGGGATGGGATCCTCGGTGAGCCGCTTGATGACGAAGCCGTGTTGGCTCTCGGATTCGAAGGGCGGCTTCCCGGTGAGCATCTCGTAGAGGACCTGGGTCAGGGAGTAGAGGTCGGTTCGGGGGTCCAGGGTCGGCTCGTCCGGGCTCGCCTGCTCCGGGGAGCAGTACCGGAACTTCCCCAGAAAGGTCCCGGCCTGGGTGAGCTCCGCGCCTTCGCCCTCCCGGAGGTTCTTCACCAGGCCCAGGTCGATGATCTTCACCCGAGGGCGTCCCCGGAGGTCCCGGGTGAGCATCAGGTTGTCCGGAGAGATATCCCGGTGGATGACGCCGGCTGAGTGGATCGCGTCCAGCCCCCGGAGAGCCTGGATGGTGAGCTCGATGGCGAGTTCCGGGTCGATCCTTCCGCGGTCCCGGATGACCTCGCCCAGATCCTCCCCCGCGATGTGCTCCCAGACCATGTAGTACCGACCGTCGGGGAGTCGGGAGTAGTCGTAGAGGATGGCCACGTTGGGATGCTTGATCTGGGTGGCGATTCGGGCCTCCTGCTGGAAGCGTCGCATCGTCGATTCGTCGGCGGCCAGATCTCCCCGGAGGACCTTGACCACCCGATGCTCCTCCAGGTGTCGATGTCGCACCAGGTAGAGGTCCCCGACCCCACCGCTGGCCAGGTGGTCGAGGACCTCGTACTTCTCGTCCATCAGCCCTCTGATCGTCTCCAGGCTCAAGGCGTCTCCCTTCGGGGTGCGGTCGTGCGCCTATCTTACGGGAGAGGCGGCGCCTCGAGGAATCGGCGCCGGGCGGCGACCAGCCCTACGGCCAGGATGCCGGCGACGGCGTTCAGGGCCACGTCCCGGAGATCGTAGTAGCGGTTCGGGAGAAGGTGCTGGATCCCCTCGTCGAGCCAACCCAGAGCGGCCACCAGGATGACGGCCCCCAGGGCCGGATGACGCCAACCCCTATCCGGCGATCCCCGACGGTGGAGGACCAGGGCTTCGTGGAGAAGGAGACCCAGGATCCCGTACTCCACCAGGTGAATCCGTTCCTCGACGCGCTCCAGGTGGGTCCAGAGGGCGAGGTAGAGGGCGCCGGCCGGGACCAGGAGCAGGAGCTCCCGGGGATCGATTCCCTGCTGGCTCCACCAGGTGACGGCGCCGACCACGGCCGCGGTTCCCACCCCGGCCACGACCGGGGTCAGCACACCCTCGTCCCGGAGCCGGGCGGCGGCGAACCGGACGAAATAGGCGGAGCCGTAGATAAGCCCCACGTAGAGGCCGGCGAGACTCCAGAGCCAGCGTTCCCGTCCGGTGGGGAAGAACCGTGCGTCGCTCACGAGAAAGATGGTACCGGGGCCGAGGAGCGGAAGGAGACTCCTGCGGGGAAAAAGTCGGCGTCATGGAGACGGGAGCAGATAGACGGAATCGGGGATCGCCGGCGCCGGGGACCCCCTCGTCGCGGAGAGTGTCCGGGAAGACCCGAGGTCACCGGATCCCTCCCCGATCATCGAGCGGTCAACTGTCCATTTTCATCCTCTCGGGTGCGCCGAGCAACGCGAGGAGCATGCGTGGCTGCTGGGTTCAGTCCATCTGCTTCCGGAGGACCGTGGGAATGTCGTAGTCGTCGACACCGGACCAGTTCGGTCCGTAACCCCCGCTGTCCTCGGTCATGTTTTCTGCCAGGACTCGGCGGAAGAACGGGACCTCCTCCGACTCGGCCTCCTCCTCGTTCTCCTCCGGACCCTCGACCTCCAGCTCCGGACGGGTCTCCGCCTCCTCGGTCTCCGCCTCGTCCTTCCTGCGTCCGAAGAGGCTCCTGCGCTCGGGTCGAGGTGGGCGGGAGGCCTCGGCCATGTCCAGGGGCTCCTCCTCCGGGACGTACTTGAAGCCGGTGGCGATGACGGTCACCTTCATCTCGTCCTCCATCGCCTCGTCGATGACCATCCCCGAGATGATGTTGGCGTCGGGATCCACGGCCTCCTGGATGATCCGACAGGCCTCGGCGACCTCGTGGAGGGTGAGGTCCCGACCGCCGGAGACGTTGAGGAGCACGCCCTTGGCCCCGTCGATGGAGGTCTCCTCCAGGAGAGGAGACGAGATCGCCCTCTGGGCCGCCTCCACGGAGCGATCCTCCCCTTTGGCCACTCCGGTGCCCATCAGGGCCATGCCCATGCCGGTCATGATCGTCCGGACGTCGGCGAAGTCGACGTTCACCTCGCCGGGGACCGTGATGAGGTCGCTGATCCCCTGCACCGCCTGTCGGAGCACGTCGTCGGCGATGAGGAAAGCCTCCGAGAGGGGAGTTCCCCGGTCCACGAAATTGAGGAGCCGTTCGTTGGGGATGGTGATCAGCGTGTCCACCGCTCCCCGGAGCTCCTCGACGCCCCGTTCCGCCAGCTGCATCCGCCGTCGTCCCTCGAAGGAGAAGGGCTTCGTCACCACCGCCACGGTCCGGGCCCCGATCTCCGCCGCCCGGGAGGCGATGATCGGGATCGACCCGGTACCGGTCCCCCCGCCGAGCCCGGCGGTGAGGAACACCATGTCCGTACCCTCCAGGACCTCGAGGATCCGGTCCGTGTCCTCCAGGGCGGACTTGCGGCCGATCTCCGGGTCGCCGCCGGCCCCCAGACCCCGGGTGAGCTCGGCTCCGAGCTGGAGCTTCACCGGAGCCCGACAGCTCCGGAGGGCCTGGAGGTCGGTGTTGGCGGCGACGAACTCGATCCCACCGAGCTCGGCGTCGATCATGCGGTTCACGGCGTTGCCGCCTCCTCCTCCGATCCCGATCACCTTGATCCGGGCCGGGGCGAGGGTCTCCTCCTCTCCGGTCAGATCCACCGGAAGGGCCGACGTGGATTCCTGGTCGTCGAACAAGATCATGACGAGTGCTTCCCTTTCTGCGGGCCGAGCCCGCGTTTCCTGACGAGTCTCACAACAGGTCTTCGAACATGTTTCGGATCGAGCCCACCATCTGACGCATCGAGAATCCGGGCCGGCTCCGATTCCGGATCCGCCGCTTTTCCGAGGACACGCCGTAGCGGAGCAGCCCCGACGTCGTGCACCAGGTGGGACAGTTGATGACGTCCACCAGCCCCCCGAGCCCCCGGGGGAGGCCGTAGCGGACGCTGGTGTTGAAAATCTGCTCCGCCAGCTCCAGGAGGCCGTCGAGCTGGGCTCCGCCGCCGGTGAGAACGACCCCGGCCCGGAGGCTGTCCGCCATCTTCATGCGGGAGAGATCCCGCTGGATGATCTGGAAGAGCTCCTCCCCCCGGGGCTGAAGGATCTCGCAAATCTCCCGCTTCGGGACCACCCGGGTCGCTCCCCCGCCCACGGTGGGAACCGAGACCCCCTCCTCGGCTCCCACCAGACTGTCGAGACAGCATCCCTTCTGGGTCTTGATCTGTTCCGCCTCGGCGAAGGGCGTCCGCAGTACGGTGGCGAGATCGGAGGTGAAATGGCCGGCCCCCACCGGGAGGACGGCGCTGTGCTGGACCTCGCCGTCGCCGAAGAAGGCGTAGTCGCTGGTTCCGGCACCGATGTCCACGAGGAGGACTCCCAGCTCCCGCTCATCGTGGGTCAGGACCGCCTCTGCCGTGGCCAGGTTCTCGAACACCAGCTCCTCCACCTCGATCCCGGCCCGGTTCACACAGGTCAGGAGCGTCTTGGAGCGGGTGACCTGCCCGGTGACGAGGTGGACGGCGACCTCGAGACGGCTCCCGAGCATTCCCATAGGGTCGGCGATTCCCCCCTGGTCGTCCAGGATGAACTCCTGGGGGATCGCGTGGAGGATCTCCCGCTCCTGGGGGAGGGCCGCCGACTGGGCCGCCTCCAGGACCCGCTCGATGTCCTGGTAGGTGACCTCCCGGTCCTTCCGGGCCACGGAGACCATCCCCTTGGAGTTGAAGGACCGGATGTCGGCGCCGGCGATCCCCACGTAGGCCCGGGAGATCTCGATGCCGGCCATGACCTCCGCCTCCTCGCAGGCGTCCTTGAGGGCCTCGACCGTGGTCTCGACGTTGACCACGTTCCCGCGACGGGTGCCCCGGTTCGGTGACCGGCCCTTCCCGACTACCTCCACGGCCCCGTCCTCGGTCCGCTGGGCGATCAGGACCCCGACCTTGGACGATCCGATGTCGATTCCCACGATGTATGGATTCGGTTTGGCCATGCGGCTCACCCCTCTGTCAACTCGGGACCCGCGCCGGCGGGTCCCCCGTTCGAACGGGACCTTGCGGGGTCCCTTCGTATGACGATGCGCCGTTCGAAGCGCAGATCGATCCCCGTGGCCGGGGGCTTCAACTCTCTGACGCGGGGCCACTGGGCCGCGAGGCGCCGGAGCCCGGTCTCCACTCTCCCGCTCCGGACCCAGAGATCCCAGGGCCGCTCCTCCATCTCGATCCGGAAATCCCGCTCCCCGAGGACCGCCACCGAACGGACGCCCTCGGCCCACCGGGGGCGGAGTGTTCGGAGCTCCTCCAGGACGCGGAGCGCGTCCTCGGCTGCGATCGAGCCCTCGTGCCCGCCGGTCAGTACAGGGAGCCGGCCCTGCTCCTCCGGGGGACAGGGAGCGATCGCCCGTCCGGACCGGTCTACATAGAAGAGATCGCCCTCCCGTTGCCAGAGGGCTACCGGCTGACGCTCCGCCACCGTGATCACGAGGCGGTGGGGGAGCTGCTTCCGGAGCTCCACGACGTCGATCCAGGGGTGCCCTGCGAGCCGTTCACGAATCGCGGGCAGGGACACCGTCAGGATGTGCTCCCCGCGGAACGGCTCCAGGGTCTCCAGGGCCCATCCCGGCGAGACCCGGCCACCGGCCTCCACGTCGATCTGCTGGACCGAGAAGTAGGGCGAAAGGAAGATCCAGGCCAGAAGGGCGACGGGAGCCGCGACCCAGACCAACACCTTGAGGAGAGACCAGGCCAGGCTCGGGATCCGCCGGGACCGTCGTCGTCGTCGCCGGGGCGAGGGCCTCCGCAGGAGCTCCGGGGAGGGGGAGGAGAGGGCGCTGCTCACGACTCCTCCTCCACGAGTCGCCGGGCCAGGCGGTAGATGTCTCCCGCCCCCAGGGCGAGGATCACGTCTCCGGTGGCGACGGATCGCTCCAACTCTTCGACGATGGAATCCCAGCTCTCTTCGTACCGTACCCGTCGATGGCTCGCGCTCCGGGCCGCCTCCACCACGAGGCGACCGGTGACGCCGGGGATCGGCTCTTCCCGGGAGCCGTAGATCGAGGTCACCCACGCCGCGTCGGCGGCCAGGAGGGCACGTCCGAATCCCTCGGCCTGATCCCGGGTCCGGGAGTAGAGATGCGGCTGGAAGAGAGCGTGGACCCCGGCACCGGGGAATGCCTCCCGGGCGGCGGCGAGGGTCGCCGCCACCTCGGTGGGATGGTGGGCGTAGTCGTCGACGACGGTTGCGCCACGGAACGTCCCGAGTCGCTCGAAGCGCCGGTGCACGCCTTCGAACGCGGCCAGGCCCTCGGCGATCTCGCCGAAGTCGAGCTCGAGGGCCAGCGCCACGCCCACGGCGGCCAGGGCGTTCTGCACGTTGTGTCGGCCGGGAAGGGGGAGGCTGATCTCGCCGACCTCGGCACCTCCCCTCCGGACCCGGAAACGGGTGTCTTCTCCGTCGACCCGTAAGTTTTCGGCCCTCAGATCGGCCTGGGGCGAAAAGCCGTAGGTCAGGATCCGGCGGTCGGAGATCCTCGGGAGCAGCCGCTGCACCTCGGGGTCATCGAGACAGGCGATCACCTGCCCGAAGAAGGGCACGCTCTCCCCGAACCGCTGGAAGGCGGACATGATGTCCTCCAGGTCCCGGTAGGTGTCCAGGTGGTCGACCTCGACGTTGGTGATCACCGCCAGCACCGGCGAGAGCCGGAGGAAGCTCCGGTCGTATTCGTCGGCCTCCGCCACCAGATACCGGCTGCGTCCGTAGCGGGCCCCGGTTCCGGAGACTCGGAGCCGCCCGCCGACGATCACCGTGGGGTCGAGGCCCACCTCCGTCAGCAGGGTGCCGACGAGGGATGTGGTCGTCGTCTTTCCGTGGGTTCCGGCCACGGCGATCCCGTACTTGAGGCGCATGAGCTCGGCGAGCATCTCGGCTCGTCGGATCACGGTGATCCCCCGGTTCCGGGCGGCGTCGATCTCGACGTTTTCGTCGTCCACGGCAGAGGACTTCACCACCAGGTCCACGCCTTCGACCAGGGTCGGGTCGTGGCCGATGTGGATCTCGGCCCCCTTGGAGGAGAGCCGGCGGGTGTTTCCGCTCTCGACCTGATCGCTCCCGGAGACCTCGAGGTCGTAGTCCAGGAGGATCTCTGCGATCCCGCTCATGCCCGACCCGCCGATGCCGACGAAGTGGACCCGGTCGATCCCCGCCATCTGGTGAAACTCACGGTTCATGCCGCCAGCTCCTCCAGGTTGTCGGCGATCCGCTCGCCGGCGTCCTCCCGGGCGAGTGTCCGGGCGGCCCGGGCCATGGACTCCAGCCGTTTCCGGTCCAGGAGCCCGGGGAGGAGGTCGGCCAGGGCGGAGGTTCGATCCGAGGACTCGCCGAGGACCCGGGCGGCTCCGGCTCGTTCCAGTCGGCCAGCGTTGGTGGCCTGATGGCCTCCGGCGAGGGAGAGGGGCACCAGGACCGAACCCCGGCCGGCAGCGCAGAGCTCGGCCAGGGTCACGGCACCGGCCCGGGCCACCACCAGGTGGCAGTCGGCGAGGGCCGCGGCCGGATCCTCCAGGAAGCCCACCACCCGGGGGTCGACGGAATCGGGAGCCAGCTCTCGGTACCTGGCCCTGGTGGATTCCACGTGTTCCGGGCCGGCCTGGTGGAGGACCCGGATGGACGGCGGCTCGGTCAGCGCGGCCAGGGCCTCGGGGAGTAGGCGGTTGAGCTCCTGGGAGCCTTGGCTTCCCCCCCGGAGGAAGAGAACCCCGGGGGGGGGGGGAGGCAGGGATGCCGGGACGGCGAAGAAGGAGCGCCGGACC
>JAWVZJ010000023.1:0-14787 GCA_033722255.1 Thermoanaerobaculia bacterium
CCAGAGGAAGTTCTCGTGTGTGGTGTCCGGGAAGCCGTCCGCGGTCCGGGGCAGGGGCTTGAGGAAGGCGTTCATGTGCCCGTCCCAGACCGAGGCCCCCTGGATCGGGGTGAAGCTCGAGAGGTAGATCGCCTGGTCGGCCGTGGCCTGGACCGAGGGTACCGCGGCCGAGGCGAAGGCCCGGATCTCTTCCCGGATCTGGCCGGCGATGTCGGCGATGGTGTCCACGAGCTGCTGCTTGGTGTCCACGTTGATGCACTCGCCGTCCGTGTTCTGGGCCAGGGTCTTCAGGACGCTTCCGCCCTGGCAGTTCTTCGGGTTCCCGACGTTGATCGTCCAGACCTTCACCCCGGTGTTGCTCTTGAGGTTCGCCGTCACCGCCGTCGGGTTCTGCACGGCACCACAGTTGTCGTCTCCGTCGCTGATGACGATGAAGAAGGGACGCCAGCAGCCGAAGTCCGGATCGTTGCAGGCGGCGAACTCCCACCAGCCGTCGAGGAATGGAAAGTCCGGATCGCGGTTGCACTTCTGGTGGCCGCCCTTCCCCTCGTACCAGCAGCGCACGTCCAGGGCGGCGCTGGAGATCGGGGTATCTCCCATGGCGATCAGGGGCTCGGGCTGGGGGGAGGCCCCCGTGAACTGGAGATATCCCTCTCCCGGATCGGTGGCCGGGTTGGTCGACGTCGCGGTGGGAGCGTCCTGGTAGTAGCGGGCGATCCCGAAGTCGGAGCCGTTCGGAGCCAGCCGCTTGAAGAAATTGAATCCGGCGTTGGGAAAGTCTGAACGATGATCGTTTTCCCAGTCGAAGGGCAAGAAGTCGCCGGAATCCAGGGGACGGCCGATGCTGCTGTAGCTGGTGGACGCGGTCGGCTTGACGTTGAAGACCAGCTTGTCCGAGGGACAGCTCTCCGGATCGTTTCCGTTGAGGCAGAAGGCGTCGTCGTCGGTGACGTCGGCGCTGGCCAGCGGCCCGCTTCCGCTCGATCCCTCGGATTCGGAGTCGTAGTTCCCTTCCGTACCCAGCCCGGTGAAGGGATCCTCCGAGCCGCAGAACCAGTTCTCCTCGGTGTCGGTCCAGGGATCGGTCCCTGCCGTCACCAGCCCGGGGGTGGCGTCGGCGTCCGCCTGGTCCACGATCAGGTACTCGTTCAGGATCTCGTCCAGGAAGAGTCGGAGGTTGGCGTTGCTGGAGCCGAGCTCACCGCAGGTGCTCGGATCCATGGTGTTGATGTCCACCTTCACGTGGAGGTCGTCTTGCCCGACACTGTTGTTTGGATCCGTGGTGCCGGGTCTGTTCGAGGGCCGAGTGAAGACCAGCTTGTAGAGGACGGTGTCCTGGCCCAGGACCCAGGCGGTGGTTTGCTGGACGCCGCTGGCGTCCAAGCCTAGCTTGGGGAAGGCGTTGAGTCGCAAGAAGCCCTCGTGCGTGCTCAGATCCAGCGGGTCGGCGCAGCTCCCGATCTGGGAGACGACGGTGTCGGTGGAGTCCCAGGGGTGGGGTCCCAGGGAGATTGCCGCCGTGTCGGCGTTGGCGGCTCGGACGAAGTCGTCGTTCACCCCGTCCCCGTCGGTGTCCACCGGCTCGTAGGGCCCCTGGAGGGCCGGGTCCGGCCAGCCGATGTTGTCCAGGGCCGCGGGCCGGGTCTCGGCGTAGTAGAGCCAGTGCTTGCGCCGCACCTTCCCTTCGTCGTGATTCGGGAAGGAGGCGAAGCCGAAGCGGATGTCCTGGAACTCTGGGCGGTTGAAGACCTCGTGGAGGGCCTCCTTGGCGGCGTAGATCCGGGACTCCGGATCGTCCCCGTAGCCCGGGACGAACTCGTCGTTCCCGCTGGCGTCGGTGCCGATCCTGTGGGCCATGGACGCCGAGCTGTCCAGGAGGATGAAGAGATACGGCTGGGCCGAGTCGAACTGCAGCAGCTCCCGGTCGTCGGCCGGGGCCGGCTCCGGAGCCACCCAGATCAGGCCGAGGACCGCCAGGGCGGCCACGGCGACGAGGGTGCGGAGGGGAAAGGAGGGTCGGTGGCGCATCGGTTTCTCCTGGGTCACGTCAGAACCTGGGTTGGAATCAAAACTCGGATCGGGTCAGAACTTGATCTTCTTCAGCTCGTCGGGCTGGGTCATGGGGACGTAGGCCTCGGCGCTGTCCCGCCAGGGCTGGACCGAGACCATGGTGGCGATCGTCTTCATCGAGGTGGCCTCGGCGCTCGACCCCACGTACCGGCTCGCCTCGGCGGTGGCGGCGTAGTTCAGTCGCCAGAAGGAGTTCTCCCGGTACTCCCCCTGGTTGTTGATATCGCAGAGATTGCAGGGGGACTTCTCGATCGGGAAGAAGGGGGAGGTGTCGACCTCTTGGGTGGCGAGGCCGGGGCTGGCCATCCCCAGATCCTGCAGGGTGTAGGTCTTGGAGGCGAAGTCGGCCTCGGTCAGGGCCTCGGCCTGCTTCAGGCTCAGCCCGGAATCGGCGGCGTAAAAGGAGCGCTGGAGCGTCTTCTCGTTGGCCCCGAGCTGCATCTCGGTCTGGGTGATCAGCGTCAGGCCCAGGCCGATCACGGTGAAGACCACCAGGAGGAGGAGGGCGATGATGTAGGCGCTCCCGGACTCGGTGTTCCGGCGAGCTCGGCGGTGAGATCCGTTGTTGCTCATGAGAGGTTCCTCAGGTCGATGGTGGTCTCCAGGAGACGTCGACGGTGTCGCCGAGCCTCCCGCTCCTCGGCCGTTCCCGGGGTGGCGGGCTCGGCGTAAGTCCGGTCTTCGATCTCCTCGATCGGGTCGTCGACGTAGTTGACGTCGCCCCGGTCGGTCCGGGCCAGAGTCGAGATTCGGACGAAATAGATCGAAGGGAAGCCACCGCCGGGGAGCGGCGTGTTCCAATCGGCGCTGGCCAGCGTCCCGTCGGCGTTCGTGTCCCCTTCTTGATCGAAGAGCCACTCATCGGTGGCCCCTCCCGGATCCTCGACGTCCCCGTCGTTCTCCAGGTCGATTCCCAGGGCAACCTGGAGATCGAGGATGTTGTCGGCGATATAGGATCGGAGGTTGGCCGGATCGGCGTTCCAGGGAGTCTCGGTCCCGGCCATGAACTCGGCCATGGTCAGCCGGGGCTCGAAGATGTTGGTTCCGTCGGGCTCTGCCACGTAGAAGCGGAGCTCCTCCAGGAGCCCGACGGCGGAGACGGCCTGCATCTGAGGGGGAAACTGTCCCAGGGGGACGAGGCTGTTGTAGTCGTCGGTGTAGGTGCCACCACTCGCTTCGAAGGCGATGGTGATGTCGGTGGCGTTGCCGTCGGCGTCGGTGGCGTTGATCTCGGAGTTCCCGTGATCCAGCTCGACCACTGCGTAGAGACTCTCCAGCGGGCTCACCAGGAGGATCGGGGCGTCGATCTGATCATCGATGGCTTCCTGGATCGGTACCAGACTCTGGGGAACACCCGTGTCGGGGTTCGGGTCCTGGACTTGCATGGTCCCTCCGGTGACGTTGCCGTCGGCGTCCAGCGTCCGGCTGAAGTAGGGACCGGCTGCATTCATCTGGTAAACGGGAGAGGTGAAGACGCCCCGGACGGTGAGCACGTCGGTTCCGGGCTCGATCTTCGGGGAGTTGACGTTCCCCTCCGCGATGTAGGCCTCGTCCCCAGTGTCGGGGACCTCGTTGCGAACATCGACGGCGAATCCGTCCGGGAGGGTCCCCCGGAGAAGTCCTCCCCGGGCCGCCATCCGGGTCATCCGGACCATCTCGTACTGGGCCACCCGGAGGTTCTGCTGGAGATCCGCCACGTGGGTCTGGACCCGGCTGATCTTGTTCATGGTGTTGAAGAGGGTGAGAAGCCCTGCCAGGAGAAGCGCGGTCACGAAGAGGGTGATCACCATCTCGATGAGGGTGAACCCCGACTCCCGGGGGCGGTCACCGGTGCAACGGGGTGCGAACGTCGCTCGGCCTGTCGAGTGTCGGTCCATGATCACTTCACCTTGTAGTAGCGCACGGTCAGAGCCTTGCCACCGCCCAGGAGACGGTCGGGACGGGTGGAGGCGGCCTCGACCTGGATCTCCTTGACTTTCACGGCCTGGGGAGAGGCGGCGGAGTCGAGGGGAGTGGTGAGATCGTCGACGGCGAACTGTCGGATGGTGGTGGTCCGGGAGTAGAGGGCGGTGTCCCCGGCGGAATCGGCGTCGGCGAGGGTCCCGTCGATCCAACCCTCCTCCTTGGTCACGTTCCCCGAACCGTCCCGCTCCTCCTGCCGATAGTACTCCTCGTGGACCCGCTCCGTGCCGGCGGTGATCTGGAGGGGCTCGGAGTTGAAGGGGAGCTGGACGAACTCCTCCAGCCGAGCCCGGGTGAAGTTGGCCACCTTGGTGGAGTCCTGGCCCTGGGCGTTGTTCTGCATCGCTTGGGCGAAGTAGGGGATCACCCCCAGGGCGATGAAGAGCATGATGAGGCCCGCGATCAGTACCTCTACCAGGGAGACGCCGGACTCGGCCCGAGAGGCCGGGGCCCGGCCGGCCCGATGAGCATTCCTCGGATCTTGGCTCATTCGTCGGTCCTCAGTTCCAATCCCAGGAGTGGTCTTCCTGACCCTGGCTCATCCATTTGTCGGTCCCTCCAAAGTTCTGCCACATCCGGACGTCGACCCGGCCTGTGGCAGCCGGCTCGACCCGGACCTCCAGGTAGTTGCCCCGGGGATCGCCGAATCGGAAGGCCCCGGAATGGGTCGCGGACCCGTTGGGCTCGTAAACGAACCAGTCGTTGTTGTCGAATCCGTCGACTTCGGATTGCGTTCCGGGGGCCGCGAAGGTGATCCGGTTGGGGAGAATGACACTTTCGATGATCTCGTCAGTGCCACCAACGCCAAACCCATCCGTGCCGTCATTTTCTTCGTAGGCGATGATTCTCCGCTGGCTTTTCTGCCGTTCGATCCCGATCGGTTGGGACTCCTTGATGGCCTGGAGCCGGGCGGCCCGGAGCATCGTGGTCGTCTCCCGAATGGTGGTCTGCATCTTGCCCTTCCGGACCGTGTTCAGGAAGGCCGGAAGGCCGATCACGGCCAGAAGCCCCATGACCGTCAGGACCACCAGGAGCTCGAGCATGGTGATCCCCCGGCTCGGGTGGCGGGATGAAACTCTCCTGTCCATACGCCTCTCCTTCTGTTTCAACGGTCGTGCCAAGACCTGGATACCTCGTGGAAGCTCATTGTTCTCAGTGGTTTACATATAAATTCTTCTTCGGGAGCAGGAGCTTTCGTAGAGCCCATCCGTTACCCTTCGTAACGATTTTGCCAGCCGATCACGGGATCTCCGCGTCCGCACCGGCTCCGGAGCCCCGCTCCGGCGACGTTCGCTCTCCGAGCCACCGTCGGGGTCGCGGAGCTTCCTTCCGTCGCTTCTCTTCCTCCTCGGGAGTCACGTGCTCCAGGATCCGGCGGACGGCCTCCCGGGGAGAGTCGGTCCGGTAAATCAGCTCGAAGTCCTCCGGGGAGATGGTGCCCTGGGCGATCATCGTCTCCTCCATGAAGGTCAGCACCGGGCTCCAGTAGTCGGTGCCCATGAGGATCAGGGGGAATTCCTGGATCTTGCCGGTCTGGATCAGGGTCGCCGTCTCGAAGATCTCGTCCAGGGTCCCGAAGCCGCCGGGGAGGACGATGAAGCCGGTGCTGTACTTCACCAACATCACCTTCCGGACGAAGAAGTACCGGAACTCCAGGAAGAGGTCCAGGTACGGGTTCGGCTCCTGCTCGTGGGGCAGCTCGATGTTGCAGCCTACGGAGAAGCCTCCGGCCTCGTCGGCGCCCCGGTTGGCGGCCTCCATGATTCCCGGCCCGCCGCCGGTCATGACGGTGAAGCCGGCCTCGGCCAGGGCACCTCCCACCTCCCGGGCCAGGCGGTAGTAGGGGTGGCCGGGCTCGAAGCGGGCCGAGCCGAAGATCGTCACCGCCGGTTCCAGGAAGTGGAGGCGACGGAATCCTTTCAGGAACTCGGCCGAGATCCGGAACAGACGGAGGATCTCCTCCCGTCGGAGCTTCGGGCCCTCGAGGAGCCGGCCTTCGTCCTCGCCGCGGCAGCCCTTGCCCCAGCGCTGGTCGCCGCTCGGTCTCTCCTCTTCGGTGCTCTTCCCGTCCATTGGGGGAAGCATAGCGCGGAGTCCGTCTTCCCATCGCGGTGTCTAGGGCGACGGCGGCGACGGCTCCCCGTGCTTCCGGAGATCCTCCGATCGCTCTCCGTGCGTTCCTACCGGTCGGTCAGGCTCCCCTCGACACCGGGGAGAGCCATCGAGCGCGGATGATGCCCGCAAGCTCCGTTTCTCTCAGGCTCTCGGAGCGACCGTTTCCCATCGGAGGCGGCCCTCTCGCCGTACCCGGATGCGGGAGCGGTGGGCGGTCGGCCCGGTCACCGTGGATCTCGGCCGCAGGGTCGCCCGGATCAAAAAAAAAGACCGGGGCCCGAAGCGAGGGGGCTCCGGGCCCCGGAGGAGAGGGACCGGGCGGGATGAGGGATCCCCGCCCGGCCGGCTCGATGTCGAGAGGTCAGTCGTTCATCCCGCCGTCCTCCGGTCGCTTCCCGTTTCCGGATCGTCCGATCCTCTGTTCCAGAGACTCGCGTGGCGGTCGTCGAGGTCGTAGACGTCCTGGCCCAGGATCAGGCCGGTCTCCGGGGCCGGTACCGCGGTGAGGTAGGTGATGTAGACGGGTACCGTCTGGTCCAGGGACACGTGCTCGTTCTCTCCCCGGCGGATGGCGGCCTGCACCTCTCGCCGAGTCCAGCCGTTGCGATCGTTCAGGAGCACGTTGGCGAGCCGCACCGGCTGCTCCACGCGGACGCACCCATGGCTGAAGCTCCGATCCGCCTCTCCGAAGAGGTGGCCCGCGGGGGTGTCGTGGAGGTAGATGTTCTCCTTGTTGGGAAAGAGGAACTTGATCCGGCCCAGGGCGTTCTTCGGGCCGGAGGGCTGCCGGAGCCGGAGCTCCCTTTCCTGGTCGAGGAGATCCTCGGGAGAGACCTCGTCCCGGGGGACGATCTCGCCGTCGCCCCAGCCCCGCACCACCTCCAGGCCCTCCTCGGCCAGGTAGTCGGGGTTCTCCTGCATCTTCGGAACGATCTCGTCCTCGACGATCGACCGGGGCACGTTCCAGACCGGATTGAAGACCACCGTCTCGATCTCGTCCCGGATGATCCTCGTCGGCCACCCGGCTTTGCCCACCACGACCCCCATCCGTTCCGCGGCCTGCCCGTTCCGGTAGAGGAAGAGCTCGTAGGTGGGGATGTTGACGATCACGGCCAGGGAGCCGAGGTCGTGGGGCATCCAGCGCCAGCGGTCCAGGCTCGTCCGGATCGACTGCTCGATCTCGGACGCGGTCCGGTTCAGCGCGAGTCGGGTCTTCGGCCCGAGGATTCCGTCCACCGTCAGCGTCCGGCTCTTCTGGAACCGCTCGACCGCGTCGGCCAGGGCGCCTCGATAGGTCCGGGTTCCGTCGCCAGTTTCTCCGGAGGGTCCCGTGGCGGGTCCGACGAATCCTTCGGCCCTCAAGCGCCGGACGAGGGCGTCGAGGACTTCGGATGGGATCTCGTCTCCGGGCTCTACGACACCATCCCCCGGCACCTCGGGCCAGCCCCCCGACTCCGCGATCTTGCGGTAGCGCTGGAGCCGTTTCTGCAGGAGGTCGTAGCCGGAGTGGGGAGGGGCCAGGGAATCGAAGGTGTCGGGGAGGGAGTCCTCCTCGATTCCGGAGGCGATCCGGGCCGGGAGCAGGATCTTCGGCTCCCGGCTCTCCCACAGGGCCTCGACTTCACTGGGAAGAATGCGTCCCCGGAGGAGATGGGCGCCGTAGAGGACGGCGGCCGAGGTCAGAGCCACGTCGAGGTTCCACCGGTCCGTCGCCGGGTAGTCGCCCTCGACGGCGGCCTGCAGCTCGGCGCCGAGCTCCTCGGTCCGGTAGTCCCGGGGATCGAGACCGTGGTCGGTCGCTGCCTCGAGCTCGGAGACCAGAGCCGCGGCCCGGGCCCGGAGAGCGTCATCCCGGAACCAGAGGGGTTGGTGACCGGTCTTTTCGTAGAGGGTGAGCACCGAGTCCCAGGCGCCGTGGGGATCCTCGTCCAGCATTCCCCAGGGGGGGCCGGAGATCGTTTTCAGATGCTTCGCGAGCCCCTGGTCTTTCGCTTCCTCCGAGGTCCTCGGTTGCTCCTCCTCATCTTTCTTCTTCCCCTTCGTCTCGTCGGCCTTCCGTTCGCTCTTCTTCGCTCTCCTTTCCTCCTGCTCGGTTCCCTTCTGCCCCGCGTCCGAGGGTTTCCGGGCCTGGGAGGAGTCCGAGGCGGCCCGTGTGGCTTCGACGGACGGAGAGCAGGCCGTCCACGACAGGAGGGATACCAGCAAGAGGCAGGCGACGAGTCCTCGAGAGATCGAACGACGAGATGGAGTCTCAGTAATCATCGCCGCTGGGATTTGCAAGATGCTTGCCACGGAAGATATTCTGAGCGTTCGGAAGTCGTCATGAGCCGAATCGGAACCACGACCGCACTCCTCCTCGCTCTGTCGGGTCTGGTCGTGGTTTTCCTGATGGGAGTGCTCGTCGCCACCGGGGACGAGGGGGAGCTTCCCCCGACCATGATTCCCGAGGCCGATGCTTCGAACCAGGATCCTCCCCCCCAGGAGCCCACCGCGTCGGATCCGGAGGTGGAGATCCCCCCGGGGCTGGCCGAGGACGACTGTGGCCTCGAGGTGCTGGCCAGCCAGGAGGAGGTCGGTGGCAACCTGGGAACTCCGGGGCAGGCTCCGGTGGACGCGGTGAAGCCCGGGTTCGCGATCCAGGTGAAGGACGAGGTGATCCCCTACGGCCTCATGTCCCTGTCCGCGCTGCCCGGGGAGAGTGTGAGCTTCGAGGCCGTGTTCACCGAGGAGAGGAGCGAGCTGTCGGTCACCGCCGAGCTCGGAGAGCTCGAGCGGATCGAC
Source organism: Thermoanaerobaculia bacterium (assembly GCA_033722255.1). Classification (GTDB taxonomy): domain Bacteria; phylum Acidobacteriota; class Thermoanaerobaculia; order Multivoradales; family JAIOJS01; genus JAWVZJ01. The sequence continues at coordinate 8,929 of JAWVZJ010000023.1, forward strand.
GACGACCACTGGATCTGGACGGCTCCGGACGAACCGGGATCGGGCTGCGTGACGGTCCGGGACGTGGTCACTGACGACTCCCTCTGTCTCCAGATCTTCGTCATGCGGCCGTACGGAGGCGAGGAGGTGCTCAACGGATACCGGATCGGCGAGTATCAGAGGGAACCCCTGGGGGGGAGGGAGGCCTACGAGATGCCCCGGGGCCTGATCGAGGTGACGGAGGAGACCGTCGACACCTGGGTCTCTCCCCATTTCCGGCTCCGGCAGTTCCTGTGCAAGCAGCAGCCGGACGCGTTCCCGAAGTACCTGATTCTGGAGACCCGGCTCCTGATGAAGCTGGAGATGCTCCTGGAGAGGCTCCGGGAGCAGGGGATCGACGCCCACACCTTCTACATGATGAGCGCCTACCGGACCCCCTGGTACAACGCCTCCATCGGGAACCGCACGATCTACAGCCGCCACGCCTACGGGGACGCCGCCGACATCTTCGTCGACCTGGACGGGAACCGGACCATGGACGACCTGGACGGGGACGACAGCGTCACCACCGGCGACGCCCGGATCCTGGCGGGTCTGGTGAAGGACGCCTACGGGGAGACCTGGTACATGCCCTTCGTGGGGGGGCTGGGAGTCTACGGACCTGCCGCCCACCGCGGCCCGTTCATCCACGTGGACACCCGGGGCTACCGGGCTCGCTGGTAGATCTGCGGCTCCCAGGTGATGATTTCGTGGGGGGATCCGGGGTAGAGTCCGGGCTCGATAGTCCGTCCACCCTTCGACCGAGCTTCCAGAGCCGGTCCATATCCAGGAGGTCCACCATGCGCGTCTCCTCTCCGTACCTCGTCCCGCTGCTCCTCGTCCTGCTCCTCTCGGTCCCGTTCGGGGTCTTCGGGGAGGAGGAGAGAGAGGGGAGCGCCCCCATGGAGCTCGACACCTACCAGCTCGTCCTCCTGAAGCGACCGGCGGAGGCGCCGGACTACCCGGAGGAGCGTCTGCAGGAGATCCAGCGGGCACATCTGGGGCACCTGACTCGGATGGCGGAGGAGGGGCATCTGGTGGTGGCCGGTCCCTTCCGGGATCAGCCCGACGAGTCCCTCCGGGGCATGGCTCTCTACCGGGTGGAGAGCCTCGAGGAGGCCCGGCGTCTCGCCGAGGCGGATCCGGCCGTGAAGGCCGGCCGTCTGGAGGTCGAAGTCATGATCTGGCACACCCGAAAGGGAGCCCTGGAGTTTCCGGTGTTCGAGGAGATGAGGCGAGCCCAGGGGGACGAGGCTCCGGACTCCTGATCGGCCATGAGTCGGCGCTTTCTTCGGCTGAGGTGTCTCTCTGAAGGGCCGAGCGGTACGAAATCTGGCATGAGGTGACGAATTCCCGGGGCCGGGCCGGGGATCCCCCTCAGGGACTCCGGGAGGGGTGGCCGCCATCCGCTCCTCGCCGCCGGAAGACCGAGTAGAGGATCACCCCTCCCAGGCAGAGGAAGAGCAGCCCCCAGAAGAGGGGCATGGGGATCTCCACCCAGCTCCAGAAGGTCACCGCCAGACCCGTGAGGACCGTTCCCGCCACCAGGGTTCGGGGGCTCCGGTCCGGATCCGCACCCCAGGTGGAGAGCAGGGCCAGCCCGAAGGTCAGGAGGATTCCCGGGATCCAGAGTCGGGGGGCGGTCCACTGGACTGCCTCCAGGACCAGCAGGTAGAAGACGATGCCCAGGCCGGCGCCGGTGACGGCCAGGCCCAGGGCCCCGGGCCGACGGGAGATGGCCAGGAAGTCCACGCCGGAGGCCAGGCCGCCGAGGATCAGGAAGAGGGGCCAGTGGTTCGAGAGCGGCGGGGGAGAGATTCCCAGGGCGTCCAGGACCATCCAGAGACCGACGGCCAGAAACACCGCCGCCACCACCAGGGCGCGGCGGGTCCACGGGGGTGCCTGACGTTCCCGATCGGTCATGGTCGCCTCAGCTTATCCTCTCCGCCGGGGTACCCGCGGCGAAGCCGTGGATGGCTGCCCTCCCACGACCCGTGAGGAGCGCTCGAGAGCCATGCGTGCGAACATCTCATCGCACGGGATCACCTCCAGTCGACGGACCGGGATCATTCCTTCCCCAGAGGCAGGGTCACCGCGGCCCGGGCGCCCTCCTTCTCCCGGTTCTCGAGCTGCAGCGTGCCGCCGTGGGCTTCAGCGATCTGGCGGCCCAGGACCAGGCCGATCCCGGAGCCGCCTTCCTTGGTGGTGAAGAAGGGCACGAAGAGGTTCTCCGGGTTCGAGACGCCGGGACCGTCGTCCAGCACCACCACGACGAGACCGCGGGGGGCGGACGCCTCCCACCGCACCACCACCTCGCCGCCCCCTTCCTCCAGGACCGCCTCCACCCCGTTCTGGACCAGGTTGATGAGGAGCTGCTCGACCTGAACCGGATCGATCTTCGCCGTCACCTCCGGCCCCTCCTCGACCCGGACCTCCAGGCGGTCCTCGAGCTCCACGACCCGGCGGATCAGCGGGCCGATCTCTGTGGGCTGGCGTCGGGGGGCGGGGAGCCGGGCGAGACGGCTGTAGCCGGCCACGAAGCGGCTCAGGGCATCGGCCCGGGCGGCGATGACGTCCAGGGCTCGGGCCGCGTCCTCCTCCCAGTCGTCGGGACGGGGGCTCCGGGCCAGGAGCCGCTCCAGCGTACCGGCCATGGACTTGATCGGGGTCAGGGAGTTCCGGAGCTCGTGGCCCAGGACCCGGATCAGGCGCTGCCAGGCCTGGCGCTCCTCCTCCCGGAGGGGCCGGGAGAGGTCGGCGATCACCAGCAGATGATGGGTCCGCCCCTCCTCCCGGAAGCGGCTCCGGCGCACACCCCAACGGCCGGACCCCCCCGGGAACTGGTGCTCGACCGTTCGCCCGGACTCCCCGGCGAGGAAGGGAGCCAGGCCGAGCTCGGCGGCGTCTCGGTCCAGGGCGTCCCTCCGCTCCCGGGCCAGCAACCGCTCCCCCGCCCGGTTCACGAGCCGCAGCCGTTCCTCGCCGTCGAAGGCGAAGATCGCCACGTCGATCTCCCGCATGACCCGGTCCAGCAGCGCCGTGGCCTCCACGGCGTGGAGTCGCTCCTGTTTGAGGCTCTCCGCGAGACGGTTGATCTCCAGCAGGACCTCTCCCAGGGCGTCCCCGGGACCGGCCCGACGGGCCCGGAAGGAGTAGTCCCCCTCCCGGAGAGCCTCGAGGAGGTTGGCCATCACCTGGAGGGGATAGACCACGGCGCGGCGGAGGCGGAGGGCCAGAACCAGGGTCAGGAGCCCGGCCGTTGCGAGGAGGATGCCCTCCCCGGTGGGCGGGAGGGTGTCCCAGCCGATCAGGAGCCCGGCCGCGATCAGACCGGGAGTGGCGACCAGGAGGGCGTGCCCGAGGAGTCGGCCCTCGAACCGGATCCTCTTCGAGCTCCGCCTTGGAGCTCCTCGCCCTCGCCCCGGGTCGACCCAGGAGGTCCCCGGCTCAGGCGAGCTCATGCTTGTCCAGTCGACGGTAGAGGGCGCTCCGGGAGAGACCCAGGTCCTCCGCCGCCCGGGTGACGTTCCCGTCGTGGCGTCGAAGGGCCTTGCGGATCAGGACCCGCTCCACCTCCTCCAGGGTCATCTGCTCATAGGCGACGCCCTCCCCCTCCGGAGGCCGGAGCCCGAGATCCTCCGGTGCCACCCGATCTCCCCGGGCCATGAGCACCGCCCTCTCCACGGAGTGATCGAGCTCCCGGACGTTGCCCGGCCAGGGATGCCGGCGCAGGGCCTCCATCGCGGCGGACTCGAACCCCTCCATCGGCTTGTCGTAGCGCCGGGCGTGTTGCTGGAGGAAGTGGGCGGCCAGGAGCGGGATGTCCTCGGTCCGCTCCCGGAGGGGAGGCAACTGGATCTCCACCGTCCGGAGACGGTAGAGGAGGTCTTTGCGGAAGCGCTCCGCGGCCACCGCCTCCTCCAGGTCGGTATTGGTGGCGGCCAGGATGCGGACGTCGGCCCGCTGGGTCCGGGAAGAGCCCACCCGCTCGAACTCCCCCGTCTCCACGACCCGGAGGAGCCGGGCCTGGAGCGCCGGCGGCAGGTTCCCGACCTCGTCCAGGAACAGGGTGCCGCCGTCGGCCATCTCGAAGCGACCCACCCGGTCGGAGCGGGCGTCGGTGAAGGCGCCCTCTACATGGCCGAAGAGCTCGCTCTCGAAGACGGTCTCGGAGAGCCCTCCGATGTTTACGGTGACGAGAGGACCCTCGGAGCGGGGAGAGACCGAGTGGAGCAGGCGGGCCACCAGACCCTTTCCCGTCCCGTTCTCGCCGGTGATCAGGACGCTGGCCGGCGAGGGTCCCACCCGCTCGATCAGATCCAGGACCGGGCGCATGGCCGGGGAACGGGCGATGAGGCGGGGACGGTCGTCCTCGGTGAGCACCCGGTGGGCCGCCTGGAGGCGCTCCCCCCGGCGAAGCGCCCGGGAGAGCTCGCACTGGGTGGCCACGATCGAGAGGAGTCGGGCGTCGTCCCAGGGCTTCTCGAGGAAGTCCCGGGCTCCTCGGCGCATGGCCTCCACTGCAACCTCGACGCTGCCCCAGGCGGTCATCACCACCACGGGGAGCATGGAGTCGAGGGCCTGGACCTCGGTGAGCAGGTCCAGCCCCTCCTTGCCGGAGGTGGTGTCCCGGGCGTAGTTGAGGTCCATCAGCAGCACGTCCACCTCCTCCTGCTTCAAGATCCCGGTCACCTCGGCCGGGGAGGTGGCTGAGAGGATCACGTATCCCTCGCCCTTGAGGAGCAGCCGGAGGGCCTCCAGGACGTCCCGCTGATCGTCGGCGATCAGGACCCGGAACGGGACGGCGGTGTCGTCGGACATCGGGGGAAGTCTACCGACCGGGAAGGACCCTCGAGCCCTGGAAGGAGCGCATCGTCGAGTTGGGCGGCGCTGGAGCTACGTGCCCTCTTCGTCTTCGGTCCGGATCCAGCCGTCGAAGAGCTTCACGATCCGGTCGCCGTAGGCGGCGCAGGTCCCGTCGTGGGTCACCTGCACGATGGTGGTGCCCTCGTCGTGCAGGCGGGCCAGGAGCTCCATGATCCTCTCCCCCTGGCTGGAGTGGAGGGACCCGGTGGGCTCGTCGGCCAGGATCAGGTCCGGCTCTCCGATGACCGCCCGGGCCACGGCCACGAGCTGCTGCTGGCCGCCGGAGAGCTGGGACGGGAAGAGGTCCTTCTTGCCCACGATCCGGAACCGGTCCAGGGCGTCGGCCACCAGGGCCTGCCTTCGGGAGCGCTCCACGTCCCGGTAGCAGAGCGGCAGCTCCAGGTTCTCGGCCACCGTCAGGTCGTCCAGGAGGTGGTACTGCTGGAAGATGAAGCCGATGTGGCGGCGGGCCAGCTCCTGGCGCCGCCGGGGCTTCAGCTCGTGGACGGGCTCCTCCTGGAACCGGTACTCTCCCTCGAACTCCCCGTCCAGCATCCCCAGGATCGAGAGAAGCGTCGTCTTCCCGGCCCCGGAGGGCCCCTGGATGGTGACGAACTCGCCCCGGCGGACGTCCAGGTCGATCCGCCGCAGGACCCAGGTGCGGCCCGGCCCCACGGGGTAGGACTTCTCCACGCCCCGGAGGTGGATGAGGGGCGAGGTCATCGAGAGATCCCCAATCGGTGGATGCGTGATCGGTGGATCCGCATCGATCGGGTCATCGGATCGACCTACAGGACATTTTCACTCCTCCCGCAGGACGGTCATCGGATCGACCCCCGCCGCCCGCCGGGCGGGGAGCCAGGCGGCGACCGCCGTCAGAAGGGCGAGGAGAGCGGAGACGGCGATCAGGAGACGGGAGTCTCTAGCTCCAGCGGGAACAAGGAAGAGGGGCAGATGGCTGGTCAGGAGGAGGCG
>JAWVZJ010000024.1:0-14578 GCA_033722255.1 Thermoanaerobaculia bacterium
GGGGCGGCGGTCCTCGGAGTCGAGGACCCGAGCTTCACGTACGGCTACTACCTGGATCGCCTCGTCGTCACCATCAAAGACCAGTGGGTCCGGCCGCGCCTCGGATCGGGGATCGAGGCCGTCGTCCACTTCCGGATCGAGAAGGACGGCTCGATCCGGGACGTCCGCGTTTCACGATCCTCCGGATACAATTCCTTCGATCTGGCGGCCCTTCGGGCCGTCCACTCCGCCGCCCCCTTCCCCCCCCTGCCCCGGAGCTATCCGAAGCGGTCTCTGGGGGTCAATCTGATCTTCCGCTGAACCCGGCCGCCGAGACCCAAACCGCCCACTCCACTCTTCGCCGAACCACGACCCCATCATCGACCCCGGGAACGACATCATGATCCGACTCCGACCCCCTACGCCCCTCTTCTCCTTGTTCCTAGGGATCCTCCTTCTGGCCCCGTCCCTGGGGAGCCAGGAGGTACCGCCCCGGGAACCGGCCGCCCAGGAGGAAGGGGACGACGTGACCCTGGTGATCGAGGAGGGCCAGACGGCCCGGATCCGTCTCGCCTTCCCGGAGCCCGAAATCCGAGGGGACCTCTCGCCCGAGGCCCGGGAGGCCCGAAGGGAGCTCGAGTCCGCCCTCCGGAGTGACCTCCAGAGCACCGGGATTTTCCAGATCCAGGGCCCGGAGGCGCTCTCCGTAGTGGAGCCGACGGGAGATCGGGGCCGGGACTTCGAGCAGTACCGCTCCCTGGGGAACGAGGCCGTGCTGCTGGCGGAGATCTATCAGGAGGGGTCGGACCGGATCGTCCTGGAGGGACGCGTCTACGACCTGGCCAGCGGCCAGTCCATCCTGGGCAAGCGCTACCGGGGGAGCTTCGATCTCGCCCGCCGGATCGCCCACACCTTCACGGACGAGATCGTCCTCTACTTCACCGGGCGTCGGGGCATCGCCCTGACCTCCATCGCCTTCGTCTCCGACCGGAGCGGAGAGAAGGAGATCTACCTGATGGACTACGACGGTCGGAACGTCCGGCCGATCACCGGCCACCAATCGATCTCCATGGCTCCGGACTGGAGCCCGTCCGGGAACGCCGTGGCCTATGTCTCCTACTACGGGGGCTTTCCCGGGATCTACCTGGTGAATCTGGAGACCGGAGAGAAGGAGCCGGTGATCACCGAGGGATCCCTCAACAGCGCCCCCGATTTCTCCGGCGACGGCTCGCATCTGGTCTTCTCCCGGTCCTTGGCCGGAAATACCGAGATCTTCTCCGTGGCCCGGGACGGGTCGGACCTCCGGAGGCTGACCCGTTCGCCGGGGATCGACACCAACCCGTCCTGGAGCCCCAGTGGTAGGCAGATCGCCTTCACCTCCAGTCGTGCCGGCAATCCCCACATCTACGTCATGGACGCCGAGGGGACCAACCTGCAGCGGATCACTTTCGAGGGAACCTACAACGACGGAGCCGCCTGGAGCCCGGACGGGAGCAAGATCGCCTACGCCACTCGCCGGCGGGGCCGCCAGTTCGACATCGCGGTGACCGATCTGGCGCTGATGGAGACCAAGGTCCTCACCCGGAGGATGGCCGGAAGCCAAGAATCCCCCACCTGGTCCCCGGACGGGCGCCGGATCGCCTTCGCCTCCGCCGTGGGCGGCCGGACCCAGATCCGGGTCGTCCCGGCGGAGGGTGGAGAATCCGAGCTCCTGACCGCGGACGGAAACAACATGGCACCGGACTGGTCCGGCCATCCGAACTGATTGCGGCCGCGAAGGTGCTTTGGTAGAGTCGGCGCGGATGGACGAGTGTACGAGAATCACTACGCCGGGAGGAGCAAGCTGATGTCACGTAAGGGGATGATCGTTTTTGCGGTCTTGATGCTGGGGGTGGCCCTGGTCACCACCGCCTGCCCGAAGAAGAAGGCGAAGCAAGCCGACGACATGGAGATCGAGTCCACCCCGGTGGAGGTGGATACCGAAGAAGTCACGACGGCGAGCACGCCCACGACCGCCGAAGACGAGAAACCCGAGGGGCTCCCCGAGGATCTGCCGGCGCTGAACGAGGAGATCCGCCAGCAGGGGCTGATCGGTGACATCTTCTTCGACTACGACGAGTACTCCCTCCGGGCCGAAGCCAGGGACCGTCTGGCCAAGAACGCCGAGTTCATGAGCGAGCATCCCGAGCTCCTCTTCACCATCGAGGGGCACTGCGACGAGCGGGGAACCAACGAGTACAACCTGGCCCTCGGCGATCGTCGGGCCAACGCCGCCAAGGACTATCTCGTCTCCCTGGGAGTCGACGGGGACCGGCTCCGGACCGTCAGCTACGGCGAGGAGAGGCCCTTCTGCGAGCAGGACAACGAGAGCTGCTACCAGCTGAACCGTCGGGCCCACTTCGTGGTGACGGGTCGCGCTGACATGGGTTGAGCCCGGTGCTCCGGAGTCTCCCCCCGTCGAAGCCCTGGGTCCTTTGCCTCTCGACGGTGGTGGTCCTCTGGGCCGCCGGGTGTACCTCGTCCTCTCAGCTGGAGAGCATCGAAGCCCAGCTCTCCGACCTCCAGAGACAGACGCTCCAGCTCCAGAAGCAGACCTCCAGCAAGGACGAGGTCGCCTCTCTCCAGGAGAAGGCCTCGGAGCAGGCCCAGAAGCTCCTGAGGTCCCAGGCGGACATTCAGGTGGAGCTCCAGGAGATGGCGTCGCTGATCCAGCAGCTGGAGGCCAAGCTCGAGGACACCAACTACCGCCTGGCACAGCTCTCCCAGCAGATCGCCGCCACCAACCAGGAGCTCAAGACCTTCCGGACGGCTCCGGAGCTCCCGTCGTCCGGCGGAAGCGCTCCGTCCCTCGGCCCAGGCGGATCGGCCGCGGATCCCGAGACCCTCTACCAGACCGCTTACAACGACTATCTGCGGGGAAACTACGACCTGGCGATCCTGGGTTTCCGACAGTATTTGGACAGCTTCCCGAGCACCGATCTGGCGGACAACGCCGTCTATTGGATCGGAGAAAGCTACTACCGTCAGCGGAAATTCCAGGAGGCGATCCAGGAGTTCGACAAGGTCCTGGATGACTACCCGGCCAGCGACAAGACGGCCAGCGCCGTGTTGCGCAAAGGCTACGCCTATCTCGAGCTCGGTCAGGAGTCGAAGGGGGTCGTCCAGCTCCGCCACGTGATTCGCCAGTTCCCCTCCAGCGACGAGGCCAATCTGGCCCGTCAGCAACTCTCCAGCATGGGGATTGACCCGGACCAGATCTCCGAGTAGTATTTTTCTTCCGTTCGCCGTGGGCACTCCGACCACGGCATCTGGCACGAACCCCACACCCGATAACCAACCGATTCGCCCCGGGCGAGGGTCACACACTCGGCGCCCGAGCCCGGCGAACGAAGAAAGAGACCGAGACGATGGCCAATATCAAGTCCGCCCAAAAAAGAATGCGCCAGAACGAGAAGCGCCGGGAACGGAACCGCGCGGCTCGGACCCGCATGCGCACCGCGGTCAAGAGGGTCAGGCGGGCCCTGGACGAAGGGGACGTCGAGGCCGCGGAAGAGCTCCTCCCGGAGGCGATCCGGGTGACCGATACCGCCGTCGGCAAGGGCGTGGTGCACCGAAACAAGGCGGCCCGGACGAAGTCCCGGCTGATCCGGGCCATCCGCCGCGCGAAAGGCGAAGAGAACACCGAGAGCGACGAAAGCTGATTCTGGACGTTCCAGGGCCCTTCCGCCCAGGCCCCTGAAACGACAAACGATCCTCCGGTGTCCCCCAAAGGGATCGAGGCCTGCTCAGAGCTTCCTCAGAACCCCTCCAGCAGATCGATGATCATGGTCCGGGCAAAGGTCTCCGCCGCCTCCTCGATGGCCAGCTTCTCCTGGTCGAAGTAGTCGATGTCCGAGGCCTCCACCGGGTAGCTCTCCTTGTAGGTGTACGAGTCGTTCGCCCAGAGGATCTGCTCCTCGACCCGGTCGAAGAACCGCATCTGGAGGTTGATCGTGATCTGATACTCCGTCGTCCGTCCCTGGGCGTCGAAGTTCAGGGGCCGGACGTCGAACCGAAGCACCGCCCCGTCGAGGAGCGCGTCGGCGGCCTCCCGATCGTCCACCAGGTCGAACCGCCTCCGGGTGACCAGCTCCTGGGCGATGGCCTCCGTGAGGATCTGCTCCACCTCCGAGCGCCGAGTCCGGTTCTCCAGGGGTTCGAGATGGACCGTCTGCACGTGGGCAGGAATGTTGCTCGCGGTTCCCACCAGGGCATAGCCACAGCCGAACCCGGCCCCCAAGACGAGGGCCAGGAGCAAAGGTCCGACGATCGATTCCCGTTTCATGAGTCTCCCTCCTGTTCGTCTCCGGCGCTCAACCGTTCGCCGCGATCTCGAGTCTCCCCACCACGCGGTCCCGGAAGACCACCCGCCGCAGGAGTCTCCTGGAGTCCGAGAGGGTAACCTCCAGCCGGTACTCCCCCGGCTCCAGCCCCACGAAGACTCCCCGTCCGTTCCTGAGGACCTGGGATCGGGAGACCCCTCCTCCCGTCAGCACGGCCCGTGCGGCCCCGCCGCCCGGGATCTCCATCTGGAGTGTTCCTGCCCGCTGACGAGCCCGGTTCCGCCGCACGGTGACCCCCGGTGGAGCCCAGGGAGATCGGTCCACGATCCGACGGCGATCCCTGCGGGAGATCAGGGCACCCCCCTCCTCCGCCGCTCCGGGGAGAAGCCGGTCGCTGGCCAGGGGCACGTAGGTCGCGGGAACGTAGTGATGGGTGGTCAAGGGATCGCTGAAGACCCAGCCCCGGTCGTCGTAGAAGACCTCGATCCAGCGATGGTAGCCCTGACCGGCGCCGGGAGCGCCGCCCACCACGTATCCCGAAACCTCCCGGGCCGGGACCTCCACCGCTCGAAGCAGGGCCACCGTCAGTCGGGCCAGGCCCGTACAGTAGGCCGACCGACGATCGAGAACCCGCGCCGGCTCCTGACTCAGCCGCCGATCGACCACGTAGTCGATGTTCGCCGGGATCCAACCGAGGATCCTGGAGACCGCCTCGTACCGAGACCGGGATCCCGCGGTCAGCGCCCGGGCCAGTCGGACGACCGGATCCCGTGCCCTCGAGGCCCGGTCCGGGGGCGGCAGACGGAAGCCGACCCGGCTCCCGAGGGCGGAGGTGTCGACCCGGATCGTGGCCCGGCCCTTCTCCACCGTGACCTCGTATCCCTGATTCCGGTAGTCGCGGAACCATCCCGTCACCGGGAGCTCGATCACCGCCGCGTCCTGCCCCTCCATGACCAGGCCCTCCGCGGCACCCAGCGGCCCCGGGACGAGCAGGGTGGAACCCAGGAGTACCGCGGCAAGCGCCAGGAGGCTCGGTCGTACCGAGCTCACTTCAGGGTCCCCGGCAGGTCGTGGGACTTCAGGAGGCCGTCCAGAATCCCGTTCACGAAGCCGCTGGACCGGTCCGAGCCGAACCGCTTGGCCAGCTCGATCGCTTCGTCCAGGACCACCAGCTTCGGGACCTCCACCTCGAAGACGAGCTCGTACACCGCGAGCCGGAGGATGTTCCGGTCGACGGCGGACATCCTCTCCAGGCGCCAGTTCTCCGCCTGTCCCCGGATCAACTCGTCGATCTCCTCCCGGTGCTCCTCCGTCCCCTCCACCAGCTCCTCGGCATACTGAAAGGCGGCCCGGAGCAGGCCGGGCCGGACGGTCTCGCCGGTCGCCTCCTCCTCCCGCTCGACCTCGAGCTGTTCGAAGGGATCGAAATTCCGGAGGACCCGGGGCATCGTCGCCTCGCCCATCTCGAGCTGATAGAGCATCTGGAGGGCCATCTCCCGGCCCCGCCGGCGCTTGCCGGCCCCTCGGCCGGGGGAGGACTCGGCGACCTCCTGACTCTCACCTCCGCCCATCAGTCAGGCCGAGCCCTCGATGAGCCGGTCCTTCAGCAGGTTCACCATCTCCAGAGCCGCCTCCGCCGCCTCTCGGCCCTTGTTGCCCTTCTCCCCTCCGGCCCGGGCCATGGCCTGCTCCCCGGTATCGCAGGTCAGAACCCCGAAACCGACCGGGATCCCGTGATCCAGGCTCACCCGGAGGATCCCCTCCGCACAGCCCGAGCTCACGTACTCGAAATGGGGTGTCTCTCCGCGGATCACCGCCCCCAGGGCCACGAGACCGTCGAACCGCCCCGCCGCCGCGAGCCGATCCAGGGCCAGAGGAATCTCCCAGGCTCCCGGAACTTCGAAGGTCTCCACGTCCTCCTCCCCGATCCCGTTCCGGCGCAGAAACTCTCGAGCTCCGTCCAGGAGCCGCTCCACCACCGGTGAGTTGAACCGAGACACCACGATCCCGATCCGGAGGCCCTCTCCGGACAGGCTCCCTCGATGATTCGGTTCGGTGGTCATGGGCTCGTAGCTCTCGGCGCTCGGAGTATAACCGCCGTGACTCCCGAGCTCCGCCGGCAATCCCGACCGCCCCGCTCGGTGGTTTCCCATGATCTCCGAAAGACCCAACCCCAGAAAGACCCACACCCCGGGGGGGGTCTCTGGATCTGGGCTGCTGGCCTGAAGCCGTGGCCCCAGGAGCTGATCGAGCCGATCTACCACACCGAGGTCGGACTTCTGGGACGGGGATGCCACCATCGTCCAGCGGCTGTCCAGCAAGAAAGAGAAACGGCCCGGTAGTCGCCTCCGAGCCGCATTCTCTAAATCAATGTTTTGATTGGGTTTGATTGGTCGGGACGCGGGGATTTGAACCCCGGACCCCCTGAACCCCATTCAGGTGCGCTGCCAGACTGCGCCACGTCCCGATCGCTCGACCAGCTCTGCCTCCCGCCGGAGCTCCCTGGGGGCCGGGAGCTTTCTCACTCGAGAAGCTCGAGCAGGTCGCGGGTCTCGTCGAGGATCTCTCGGAGCCCGCTTTCGAGTGTTTCTACCCGTTCCCTCGCCTCGCTGTCAAGCGCCTCCCCGGCGGGCTCCCCGGGGCTGCCGTCGGCCTCCAGCTCCTCCGCCAATCTCTTCTTGGCCCCGGCGATCGTGTATCCCTCCTCGTAGAGAAGCTCCTTGATGCGCCGAATCAGCTCGATGTCCTCTTCGGAGTAGACCCTCTGGCCCGACTTGCTCTTGTCCGGGTCCAGGTTCGGGAACTCGGTCTCCCAGTACCGAAGGACGTAGGGCTGGATGTCGACCTTCTTGCAGGCTTCCCCGATCCGGTAGAAGAGCTTCTTGGCCACGCCTCCTCCTCAGGAGCTCCGGATCACGGGAAGCGGGCCCGGCCGTCGACCAGCGTCCTCACTGCTCCTCCTGCTCCTCCTCGCGATCCACATTCTTCTTCAGCCTCTTCGACGGTCGGAAGTGTAGCCCTTTGTGGGGAGGAATGTAGAGGGGCTCGCCACTGGAGGGGTCGACCCCCTGGCGGCCGGCCCTCCTCTTGACCTCGAAGACCCCGAAGTTCCGGATCCGCACCGCCTCGCCGTCCACGAGGGTCGCCTTCACCGTGCTGAAAATCGTGTCCACGATCTCCGTGGCCTCCTTCTTCGTGAGGCCACCGTGGCGTCGATGGACCTCGTCCACGAGAAACGCCTTGGTCCGGCCACTCCCCTTCCTTCGGTCCCCCATCTCTTCCTTGCCTACCCCGAGAGTCGGGCCCGCTCGAGGGGCGCGACTCCCGGAAATTCGTGTTACAGGAGCTTCAACGAATGGATTAAAGGTATCACATGAGGCCTTCCGCGACAAAGCCGCTGCTCGCTCAGGTTCGCCGCCGGATCACGAGGCGCACGGGGACTCCCGGTAGTCCGAGCTCCTCCCGGATCCGGTTCTCCAGATAGCGTCGGTAGGGATCGGAGCGTCGCAGCGTCCGGTTGGCGAAGAGCATGAAGGTCGGGGGGGCCTCCCCGACCTGGGTGGCGTAGTAGAGCTTCCACGACGTCCCCTTCTCCGCCGGGGGCGGATGAGCCTCCACGGCGGATTCCAGAAGCCGGTTCACGGCCCCGGTCCCGAGCCGCGTATGGAAAGCGTCCACCTGGTGTCGGAGGGCGGGAAGTACCTTCTCGACCCCTCGGCCGGTCAGGGTGGAGACATTGACCCGGGGAGGATGGGACAGGAGCGTGGCCAACCGCCCCCAGCTCCGGTCCAGCTCCAGGCGGCGATCGTCGTCCAGGAGATCCCACTTGTTCACCGCCACCACTACCGCTCGACCCATCTCCCAGGCGGCACCGGCGATGGACAGATCTCCGCTGGTGATCCCGTCCTCCGCCGAGACGACCAGGAGCACGATCTCCGCCCGTTCGATCTGCCGCCGGGCCATCATCACCGCCAAGCCCTCCGGGGCGTCGGCCACCTTGCTTCGGCGCCGGATGCCGGCGGTGTCCACCAGCAGGAAGCTCCGATCCTCCCATCGGAAAAGGGTGTCCACCGGGTCCCGGGTGGTCCCGGGTCGGGGGGACACCAGGACTCGTTCCGAGCCGACGACTCGATTCAACAGAGACGACTTGCCCACGTTGGGCCGTCCCACGATGGCCACGGGCGCCCCCTCGGGCTCCGGGGTCCCGGCGTGGTCCGGAAGCCCGGTCCGAATCGCCTCCTCCAGATCCGGAATCCCCCGTCCGTGCTCCGCCGAGACCAGGAGCAGGGGGTCGATCCCCAGGGCGTAGAACTCGCCGAAACCCCTCTGGGCGATCTTCGTGTCCCCCTTGTTCACCACGAGGATGGTGGGTTTGTCGTACTTCCGCAGGATCTCGCAGACCTCTTCGTCCGCGGCGGTCAGCCCCTCCTTGCCGTCCACTACGAGGAGCAGGAGGTCGCTCTCCTCCACCGCCAGGAGGATCTGCTGGTTGAGGCCCAGCTCGTCCTCCGCCAGGGCCAGCCCTCCCGTGTCCAGGAGCTCGACGGTCCGACCCTCGCCCAGCTCGATCCGGCCGGCGACCCGGTCCCGGGTCACCCCCGGCGTGTCGTGGACGATCGCCTTTCTCCGACCCACCAGGCGGTTGAACAGCGTCGACTTGCCGACATTGGGCCGACCGACGATGGAGACCGTCGGCGTCCCGGGAATGGTCATCCGCCGCGCTTCCTCCCCCGCCTGCGGCCCCGTCTCTTCCCCGGCTCGGGCTCCGGCTTCCTCCCCTTCTCCACGAGTCTGTGAACCATCCGGAGGTTCAGCCCGCGGTGCCGGTCGTCCACGTCCTCGAGCTCGACCTCCACCGGGTCCGCCAGCCGGTACACGGTTCCGGTCTGGGTCCCGACCAGGCGGTGGGCTTTCTCTTCGAACTCGAAGTACTCGTCACCCAGGGTGGCGATGGGGACCAACCCGTCCACGAAGAGCTCGTCGAGCTGGACGAACAGCCCGAAGGGCATGACCCCCGTGATCCGTCCCGTGAACCGCTCCCCGACTCGGGAGGAGAGGAACCGGACCTTCTTCCACTGGAGAAGCTCCCGCTCGGAGGCCTCGGCCCTCCGCTCGGTCTGACTCAGATGATCCGACAGGGGTTCCAGGTCCAGCCCCTTCTCTCCCCCGCCCTGCTTCCTGCCCGTCAGGAGCCGGGTCAGACTCCGATGGACCACCAGATCGGGATAGCGGCGGATGGGAGAGGTGAAGTGGAGGTAGTGGTTCGCGGCCAGGGCATAATGTCCCTGGCACTCCGGGTAGTAGATGGCCCTCTGCTGGGCCCGCAGGACTACCTGGGAGACGAAGTCCTCCTGGGGGTGGGCCTCCATCTGGCGGATCACGTCCTGGAGGGCCCGGGGCGAGGGGTCGTCGCGGTCGTGGTCCATGCGGACCCCCATAGGCGCCAGGATCTCCTCGAGCTCCCCGATCCGCTCCGGATCCGGGGGATGGTGCACCCGGTAGATCCCCGGCTGTCCTTTCTCCTCGAGCTCCCGAGCCACCGCCCGGTTGGCGGCGATCATGAACTCCTCGATGATCCGATGGGCCGAATGCCGCTCGCCGGGACGGATCCCTACCACGACGCCGTCGGTGTCCAGGATGACATCCCCCTCCGGCAGGTCGAAGTCCAGGGATCCCCGGGCGGTCCGGGCACGGTAGAGGCAGGTCATGAGGGCCCGGGCCTCGAGGAGCATGGGGAGGATCTCTCCGTACTCCTCTTCGTCCTCGGGGCGACCCTGCTCCAGAATCCGACGCACCTCGTCGTAGGTCATCCGTCGGTGACTCCGGATCACGGAGCGACAGAATCGGCGGCTCTGCACCCGGCCCAGGACGTCGATCTCCAAGAAGACGCTCACCGCGAGGCGAGGAACCTCCGGTCGGAGGGAGCAGAGTCCCGTGGAGAGCCGTTCCGGAAGCATGGGGATCGCTCGCTCCGGGTAGTAGACGCTGTTGCCCCGGCGGAGAGCCTCCTCGTCCAGGGCGCTTCCGGGCTCCACGTAGTGGGAGACGTCGGCGATATGCACACCGAGGCGGAAGTTTCCGTTCTCCAGGCGCTCGACGGAGATCGCGTCGTCGAAGTCCCGGGCCGTCTTGCCGTCGATGGTCACCGTCACCAGGTCCCGGAGATCCTCCCGGCCCTCGAGCTCCTCCTCCGGCGGATCCTCGGGAAACGTCCGGGCCTCTTCCAGCACGGCTTCTGGCATCTCGTCCGGGATCTGGAAATGTCTCACCACCACGTCCACGTCGACTCCGGGGTCGTACACGCTCCCCAGGACCTCGACCACCTTCCCCGTCGCCTCGTCCCCCTGGCCGGAGCCCTCGAGCTCCACCACGACGTACTCCCCCTCCTTCGCTCCCCGGCGGTCGCCGGTGACCGTGATCCGGAGACGGCTCTGGGTATCGAAGGGGATCAGGAGCCACTCGCCTCTCTCCCGTTCCAGGAATCCGACCACCTCCGCCGTGGCCGAGGTCAGGACCCGGAGAACCGGGGCCGTCCGGAGCCCGCTGTGTCGGCCCCGTCTCTTCCGCTGGTTCGAGGGCCGGACGAGCACCTTGTCCCCGTCTCGGGCCCCGCGCTCCTGGTTCCGGGGAACGTAGAACGACTCGTCCCGGCTCCGGACGGTTCCGGCCCCGGATCGCTGGGACCGGAAGGTCCCCACTTCCCAGTCGTCCCGGGCATCGAGGGCGATCCACCGAGTATCCCAGAAAACGGCGACTCCCTCCCGGGCCAATCCGTCCAGGGCTCCCTCGATCTCGTCGGGCTCGTACTCGTCGGACCACCGGGAGAGGAGGTATCGGGCCGGACGGCCCTTCCTCCCCGCCCGTTCGAGCTCGCTACGGAGCTCGAGGCGAAGACGCTTCGATCGTCCCGATTCGCTGTTTGACACCAGAGCTCACCCTCCGTAGACTTTCCGCCGGTGCCGCGAAAGTGGCGGAATTGGTAGACGCGCAAGATTCAGGATCTTGTGGGCGCAAGCCCGTGGGGGTTCGAGTCCCCCCTTTCGCACCAGCACCTTCCTCCGACCGGGCCCTTCGTCCCTCGGAGACCGAGTGACCAAGGAGTCACCACGACCGAGCACTTCGGTCCGTCGAGAGATTCGTTCAGCGCCCACGGACTGAATTGTATGCAGAATCGATGCGAGGTCTCCAGGGTCCAGTCGATCCGACCCGGAACACCCTAGCCTGTACCTTCTCTCGGTACCTCGCAGTTTCTCCCTGCCCGACCCCGGATCTCGTCTTTACCCTACTCCTCCCAGGCCAGAAGCAGGGAACCCTCGAACACTGGGATCTCCTCCCGCTCCAGGGACCCGGTGACCTTGAGGATCCGCCCGAAGCGGGCGTCGAGGGTGACTCGAGCCCGGAGGGTATCTCCGGGCCGGAGAGGGTCGTGGAAGCTCGCGCCCTGCACGCCGGCCAGGAGGACCCGGTCTCCGGCGGGCGTCGCCGGGAGCTCCTCACCCAGGACCACGATCGACGCCTGGGCCACCATCTCCAGGGCCAGGAAAGAGGGAATCGGGCCGCCCCGGGACCACCAGCCCCCGCCGGTGACCCGGATGAGGACGCCCTCTCCCTGCGATTCCGGGGTCTCGAAAAATCGGAACGGGAACCGATGGGGGATCAAGCAGACGCTGCTCGTTCGGCCTGCTTCGACGCCACGAACTCGACCAGGGTCTCGACGGAGGTGAGGGCCTGGGCTCCCACCTCCTCATCCTCGATCTCGACTCCGAATTCCTGCTCCACTCCGAGGACCAGCTCGAGAGCGTCGATCGAGTCGAGCCCGAGCCCGTTCCCGAAGAGGGGCTCCGAGCTCTCGATCTCCGACGGCTCGATGTCCAGCTTGAGGCGCTCGACGACGAGCCGCTTGATTCGGTTTTCGAGCTCTTCCGTGTCCGCGGTGTTCGAGATCTTCTCGCTCATGGCGGCGGAATCCTAGCACGGGATCCGGCCGGACGGTGAGACCTCCGTCAAGTCGACTCTCCCGACCGCTCCACGAGCTCGATCGAAGTCGAGATCTCGACGCATCCCACGATGGACTGGGCCACCGGACAGTGGTCCAGATGGACCCCGTGGACCTTCTCCACCGTCTCCCGCTGGCTCTCCTCCGTCACCAGTCGGTACTGGACATCGACCGCCTTCAAAACCAGCACCCCGTCCCGCTTCCCGACCCGTCCCCGCACGTCCGCGGTGAGCCGGCCGTCGCTCGCATCCACGCCGCGCGCCTCCAGCGCGCCTCCGAGGGTCCCCGTCAGTCACCCGCCGGTGGCCGCGGCCAGGTAGTCGATCGTGGTGGCGTGGGGAGTGAACGTCCCTTCCTCGAGACCGTAGTGCTCCGCGATCTCGGAGTGGACTCCGAAAACCACCGGCTCGTCCGTGGCCGGAAGATGGGCCTCCCGGTCCGGGCCTTTCCTGCGCACGATACGGATCCGGGCCGTATAGAGAGTGTCGTCGCTCATCTTCTTTCCTCCTGGTATGAATGGTCGTTCTCCAGGGATCCGCCCTCCGGAATCGAGCGATACCGGCTGACCAAAAAACGGATCCCCACCCCCATCACGTCTTCCCAGGCCTCCTCGATCCCGGAGTCGAACTCCGGATCGGACTCTCGAACGGTCTCCAGGAGGCTGTCGAGCCAGAGATCGTAGAGCTCGGCTCCGATATCCATCTCCGAAGCACTGTGGCGTTGGGCCAGATGCTCCAGATACTCCCGGGCCCCCGGGCTCTCCGGATCCTCCGCCGCCAGGAGGAGCACGTGGAAGGAGGCCCTGAGTGCCCGTTTCTGGTGCTCGAAGTCGGTTTCGGCGAATTTCTCCTCTACCTTCGGCGATGAGGCTAGAAACCGCTCATAGAACCGATCGAGAAACGTCCGATCGCGGCCGCAACGTTCCAGGCTTCGTTCGAAGACCTCCAGGACCTCCGGATCGACGGGCTCCATCCTCACCGGGCCTCCCTCCCGTCGATCTCGGGGCCACAATGCACGAGTTTGATGGACATACCCGACCCAGTCTATCCAATCGTTCGATCGAAGGGAATGCGGCCGAGTCTCGGGAGCGACCACTCGGCGATCATTTCGAGTCGGAGCCGCCGGTGCTGCTCCGCCAGCTCACCTCCGGAGCGAGCCAGTGGACCTGGAACGAGCCTTGCACTTTCTCATTCCTGAGAAGACTCGAGCGTGGAAGCTCTGAACGTCCCGATCAGCAAGGAGGTCCTGATGTCGAACCCGAGAATCCGAATCGGCCGCCGCGGAAGGATCGGAAGTCTCGTGTCCTTCCTTCCCGTGCTTCTCCTGCTCTCCTTCGTCCTCACACCACCGCTGCACGGAGCCGACACTCCGGTCACGGACCGGGAGATCGAGAATGCCATCGAAACCGAGCTCCTCACCGAGGAAGGTGTCGCCTTCGATCCCATCGACGTCGCGGTCACCGACGGGGTCGCGATTCTCTCCGGGACCGTCGACAATCTCCTGGCGGAGCACCGGGCTCTCCGGATCACCCGGGCCGTTCGCGGAGTCGAATCCGTCGTCGACGAGATCACCGTGGATCCCCCGGAGATCACCGACTCCGAGCTGGCGACGGACGTCGAGGCCGCCCTCCTTGCCGATCCGGTCACCGAGTCCTACGAGGTCGAAACCGAGGTACACCAAGGGATCGTGACCCTGAAAGGCACCGTGGAGAGCTGGGCCGAGCGCCGACTCGCAGAACGGATCGTGAAAGGGATCTCCGGGGTCGCAGGAACCGACAACCAGATTGAGGTCGCCTACCCCGACGAACGACCCGACGGGGAGATCACCGCCGAGGTGGAGGAGCGTCTCGCCTGGGACGTCCGGGTCGACGACTCTCTGATCGAAGCCAGCGTCGAAGAGGGCCGAGTCACTCTCACCGGCACGGTCGGGAGCGCGGCCGAGAAGCGACAGGCACGCCTGGACGCCTTCGTCAACGGCGTCGACTCGGTGGACGTGACCGGTCTGGAGGTGGCCCGATGGGCCCGGGACCGTGACCTCCGGGAGAGCAAGCTGGTCGTCAAACCGGACGAGACGATCGAGGACGCCCTCCGGGATGCCCTGGTCTACGATCCCCGGGTCCTCGCCACCGATCTGGAGATCACCGTGGACCGTGGGATCGCCACGCTCCGGGGCTCCGTGGACAACCTCCGGGCCAAGAGCGCGGCGGAGCAGACGGCCCGAAACACGATCGGAGTCTGGAGCGTCCGCAATCGGCTGAAAGTCCGACCCGACGAGGCGACCC
>JAWVZJ010000025.1:0-14077 GCA_033722255.1 Thermoanaerobaculia bacterium
CCTCCCGCTTGATCTCCAGGAGGACTCCGGAGGTCGGGCTGGGAATCTCCGCGTCCACCTTGTCCGTGGAGATCTCCAGGAGGGGTTGGTCTCGCTCGACCTCGTCTCCCACCTCGACCAGCCATTTGGTGATCGTTCCTTCGGCGATCGACTCGCCCATCTGCGGCATCACGACTTCGGTTGCCATCGGCTCTGTCCTCCGGTTCTGCTCTTCGTCGGTTCTGCGGCTCGTTCGACTCAGAAGTGGATCGCCGAACCGTGGGAGGCGTGGGCCGCCTCGCCGACGCTCTCGGCCATGGTGGGATGGGCGTGGATCGTGCGGAAGAGCTCCTCCGCCGTCGTCTCCAGCTGGAGGGCGGCGCAGGCCTCGGCGATCAGATCCGTGGCATGGGCCCCGATGATGTGGACCCCGAGGACCTCGTCGTACTTCGTCTCCCGAACCACCTTGACGAAGCCCTCGGTGCGACCCATGATGGCCGCCTTGCCCAGGGCGGTGAAGGGGAATTTGCCGACCTCCACGTCGTAGCCCCGCTCCTTCGCCTCGGCCTCGCTGAGACCGACGCTCGCCACCTCCGGATCGCAGAAGGTCACCTGGGGTACGCGGTCGTAGTCCAGGGCGTAGGTCTCCGCCCCGGCCATGTGCTCCACGGCCACGATCCCCATGGCTGACGCCACGTGGGCCAACCAGGGCACTCCCTTCACGATGTCTCCGATGGCGTAGATATGGGACGTCGACGTCCGCATCATCTCGTCGACCTCGATGTACCCGTCCTCCATCTCGACCCCCTGCTCCTCGAATCCCAGATCGCCGGTGACCGGGGCCCGGCCCACGGCGATCAGGAGGATCTCCGCCTCCAGGGTCTTCTCCTCCCCCTCCTCGTCCAGCGTCACCCGGACACCCGCGTCGGTCTCTTCCACCTCCGTCAGCTTGGCATCCGTGTGGGAGGTGATCCCCCGCTTCTTGAACGAACGGGCCAGCTCGGCGGACACCTCCTCGTCCTCGGCCGGCAGCAGTCGAGGCAGCATTTCCACGATCTGGACCTCGGAGCCGAAGGAGCGGTAGAGGGAGGCGAACTCGGTGCCCACCGCTCCCGCTCCCACCACGATCATCGAGGAGGGAATCCGCTCCAACTCCAGCACGTGGTCCGAGTTGAGAATCGTCTCTCCGTCGGTCTCGGCCACGGGGATCTCCCGGGGCACCGAGCCGGTGGCCAGGAGGATGTTCTTCGCCGTGACCCGTTCGATCTCGCCGTCCTTCTCCACCTCGATCTCGTGGGGTCCCACCAGCTTCCCGAAACCGTGGATCCCCTGGACGTCGTTCTTCTTGAACAGGAACTCCACGCCCCGGGCGTTCTTGTCCACGACCTTCCTCTTGTGCTCGTGGGCCTTGGAGATGTCCAGGGAGACCTCCGACGCGCGGATCCCGAACTCCTTCGACTTCCGGAAGCGGTCCATCAGCTCCGCCGTGTACAGGAGGGCCTTGGTGGGGATGCATCCCCGGAGGAGACAGGTGCCGCCGAATCGGGGATCCTTCTCTACCACGGCGACCTTCAGGCCGAGCTGTCCGGCCCGGATTCCGGCCACGTAACCGCCGGGGCCGCTACCCAGGATCACGAGGTCGTAGTCGTACTCTTCCTCCTCCTCTTCGGCCTCCTCCCTCTCGTCCTCTTCCTTTTCGGCCTCTTCCTCGGTCTCTTCCTCGCTCTCTTCCTCGGGCTCCTCCGCCTCCTCTTGCGCTTCCTTCTCCTCGGCTTCTGGGGCGGCGGACTCCTCCGCTTCCGACGGCTCTTCGCCCTCCTCGCCGATCACGGCCACCACGTCGTCCACGGGAACCGTGTCCCCTTCCTCCCGCTTGATCTCCAGGAGGACCCCGCTGGCCGGGCTCGGGATCTCCGCGTCCACCTTGTCGGTGGAGATCTCGAAGAGGGGTTGGTCCCGCTCGACCTCGTCTCCCTCCTTCACCAACCACTTGGTGATCGTTCCCTCGGCGATCGACTCGCCCATCTGCGGCATCACGACTTCGGTTGCCATCGGCTCTCCTTGGATTCGATCCGAGTTCAGTCCAACAGTTCGGGGTCGAGGGGCTCCGCCCGGTACCGTCCCGATCCCTCCTCGACCAGGCGAGCTCCGGGCATCTCTGGATCGTGTTGCAAGAAACAGACCCAACCCTCCCGAGCTGCCCTGGGGAGCCACCGTTCCTTGCTCTCCATGGTCTCCACCGGGAAGAGATCGTAACCCATCACCCAGGGTGTCGACAGGTGGGCCGCGGTCGGGACGAGATCGGCGAGAAACACGCCCTTCGCGGAATCCCCTCCGTCGAGGAGGACGATCGACATTCCCCGCGTATGACCCGGAGCCCGCACCGCCCGGATCCCCGGCGCCGGCTCCGCCTCCTCGTCGAAGAGCTCCACCGAGCCCTCGTCCAACAGCGGCTCGAAGTTCCGGGAGTCGTAACTCACCCGATCCCGGACGTTGGGGTGGCGGGCGTGGTGCAGCTCGTCCCGCTGGATCCAGTACCGGGCCCGGGGGAAGGTGGGTGCCCATCGATCCCCCTCCCTTCGAGTGCTCCACCCGCAGTGGTCGAAGTGGAGGTGGGTGAGGACCACGTCGGTCACCTCCTCCACTCGGCAGCCGGCCTCGGCGAGCCGGTCCGGAAGCCGGGCCTCACCGTCCGGAACGTCGAAGATCTCCCGCTCCTTGGCGTCGAGCTTGTCCCCGAGCCCGGCGTCGACGAGGACCAGTCGATCTCCGGATTCGACGAGGAGGCAGTGGCTCGTCATCAGGATCCTGTTCTTCTCGTCCGGGGGCTTCACCCGCTCCCAGAGGACCCGGGGCACCACTCCGAATATGGCTCCGCCGTCGAGTCGGAACGTCGTGTCGGCGAAAACGTGAACAGTGAGATCTCCCAGGCGCATGAGCCGTGAGTGTAACGTATGCTCCGTCCAGTATTTTTCGCCCCCCGGGGCACGGATCCCGGGCACCCTGGCTCCCTGGAGGGAGACTCCGTGAACGACTCCGAACAGCGCACCGCCATCATCCTCTCCGGGGGCGGTGTCCGTGCCGCCTACCAGCTCGGCCTGCTCAACTGCATCCAGGAGCGGATTCCGGACGCCCGCTTCGAAATCATCACCGGCACCTCCGCCGGGGCGATCAACGCGGCCTTCCTGGCTGCCCACCGCGGACCCCTCTCCACCGCCATCCGGGAGCTGGTGGACATCTGGTCGGGCCTCACCTTCGAGCGGATTTTCCGCGTCGACAGCTCGGCCCTGGGAGCGAACGTGGCCAAGTGGGGACTGCGTCTCTTCTCCGGAGGCCTGGAATGGGTGCCCGAGGCCCGGAGCCTCCTGGACACCGCGCCCCTGAGAGAGCTCCTCGAGTCCTCCATCGCCACCGTGGACGGAGAGATGGTGGGAATCGCCAGCAATCTCGACCAGGACACCCTCGACGCCGTAGCCCTCACCACCCTCCGCTATTCCACGGGCCAGACCGTGACCTGGATCCAGGGACCGGACCTCCAGACCTGGGAGCGGCCCCACCGCGTGAGTCGGCGGACGCGGCTGACGATCGAGCACGTGATGGCCTCCGCCGCCCTGCCCATCCTCTTCCCGGCCATCAAGCTGGGCCGGGACTGGTACGGGGACGGAGGAGTCCGGCTCTCCAATCCCCTGGCCCCGGCCATCCACCTGGGGGCCGACCGGGTCCTGGCCATCTCCACCCGCTATCCCCGCTCCCGGGCCGAGGCCGATCGCCCGGCGGTGGAGGGCTATCCACCCCCGGCCCAGGTCCTGGGCACCGTACTGAACTCCCTTTTTCTCGACGTCATCGATCAGGACGCCCTCTACCTGGAGCGGGTCAACCGGTTGGTACGGCACGTGCCGGAGGAGGAGCGAGGGCGCCTCCGGCCGGTGGATCTGATGGTTCTCCGTCCTTCGGTCGATCTGGGACGCCTGGCGGCGGACTACGAAACGGATCTTCCCCGGGCATTCCGATTCCTCACCCGGGGTCTCGGGACCCGCCGGACGGAGAGCCCCGACTTCCTGTCGCTCCTGATGTTCCACCCCGAGTACATCGCCCACCTGATCGAGCTCGGCGAGCGGGACGCGAAGGAACGGAGTGGAGAGCTCGAGGGCTTTTTCGCCGAGACCGACACCACCTGAGGCAAAGAACCTCCTCGTCTCTCACTCGCCTCGCGCCGTCCGGTCTCCGGCTCTGGCGAGGGGTCAGGCCACGGTGATCTCGTCGCAGAGATAGACGTCCTGGATGGCGTTCAGGATCTCGATCCCTTCCTCCATCGGGCGCTGGAAGGACTTCCGCCCGGTGATCAGGCCGGTACCGCCTCCCCGCTTGTTGACCACCGCGGTCCGGACGACCTTCTCCAGGTCGCTGGCTCCGCTCGAGGCTCCACCGGAGTTGATGAGACCCACGCGCCCCATGTAGCAGTTGGCCACCTGCCACCGGACCAAGTCCACCGGGTGATCCGTGCAGAGCTCGCCGTAGACCCGGTCGTCGGTCCGACCGAAGGAGAGGGCCTGGAAGCCGCTCTCGTTGTGGGTGGGGAGCTTCTGCTTCACGATGTCCGCCTGGAGGGTGGCCCCCAGATGGTTCGCCTGACCGGTGAGATCCGCTGCGGAGTGGTAGTCGGTCCCGTCCTTCTTGAAGGCCGTGTTCCGGAGGTAGCACCAGAGGATGGTGGCCATCCCCAGCTCGTGGGCATGGTAAAAGGCTTCGGCGATCTCCACGATCTCCCGGGGCCCGTCCTCGTTCCCGAAGTAAACCGTGGCCCCGATGGCCGCGGCCCCCATCTCGAAGGCCTGTTCGACCTGGCCGAAGAGGATCTGCTGATAGTCGTTGGGATAGGTGACGAGCTCGTTGTGGTTGATCTTGGCCACGAAGGGGATCCTGTGGGCGTACCTCCTCGCCACCTGCCCCAGGACGCCCACCGTGGAGGCCACCGCGTTGCACCCTCCCTCGATGGCGAGCTCCACGATCTTCTCGGGATCGAAATAGTCGGGGTTGGGCGCGAAGGAAGCGGCGGCGGAGTGCTCCACCCCCTGGTCGACAGGGAGGATCGAGAGATATCCGGTGCCGGCCAGCCGTCCGGTATTGAAGATGCGATGGAGGTTGACCAGGACTCGAGGGCCCCGGTCCGAAGCCCCGTAGACCTCGTCCAGGAACTCGGGCCCCGGGGTGTGAAGACGCTCCTTCGGGATACCCCGACAGGTGTGATCCAGAAGGCTCCGGGCCTCGTCACCCAGGAGCTCCTCGATCCGATCGATGGTCCGGCTCGCGGTGGCGGTGGTGTCGCTCATGGTCCTCTCCCGATGGTCTGAGTCAGTGGGTCACGGATTCGATGCATCGTTTGCGGAATCGCGGGCTCCGCCGACGCCCGCTCGGAGCCGACGAAACCGCCCGGATCGATTCTAACGAACCGCCTCTTCCGTCATCCCGAGCCTCCGGAGGAGATTCTCCAGGATCGTCGCCGTGACACCCCAGATCCGGTGTCGCCCCACGTGGTACACGGTGATCTCCCGGGCAGTCCCGTCGATCTCCACCGCCCTCGTCTCCACGAGTCGAGGATTGGTCACGGCCGTCAAGGGCAGGTTCACCACCTCCGTGATCTCGTCCTTCCGGGGGCTGGCTTCGAAGGGCCACGGGACCGCCGCCACGCAAGGCACGACCTCCGGCCCCCCGGGGAGTCTCACCTGGTCCAGCTCCCCGAGCTGGAGAAGGGTCCGGTGATCGAGGCCGAGGGTCGGCTCGCATTCCCGGATCGCCGCCTCCCAGAACTCCTCACCGGTGTCCCGGACCGCCACGGGAAACGAGACCTGGCTCCCGAGCTCCTCCAGGTCGTCGGCCCTGCGGGTCAGGAGAACCCACAGGCTCCCGGCGTCCACGTAAAGAGGGACCAGGACCGCCGCCGACTCGGCCGGGTCCGGAGGGTCCCTCCGGGGGGGTGGTTGGGTCAACCGATCTCTGATCTCCGCGATCCAGCTCATGCCTCACTCCTCCATGTCCGGAATGGCGGTCTCCAGCCCCCCCACGGCGACCCGGACGGGCCTGGCCGGGGCGTGGGGCCACCTGGCCCGGAACCTCCGGAAATGGGCGGCGGGACCGCCCCTCTCCGTGGGGTGGGTCCTGCCTTCCCCTTCGAAGGTGATCCGGAATCCGGAGGACCCGTCGGGCCGGAAGACCGTCTGGCTCAGCTCGGCACCTCTCAGCGCCAGCTCCGCCCCCGCGAGCTCCGACGCCTCCAGGCGAAGACCGACCACCGGATTCGGGCTCCGGAGAAGCAACTCCACGGACTCGCTTCCGGTGATCCAGATCTCTCCCGTCTCGTCTCCTCGTCGAGCCCGAGGAGAGAGGAGGAACGCGTCGACGCCTCCGGAGCGGACCTTCGGGATCCGGTCGATCAGAGCCCTCTGTGTCGTCTCGACCGGAAGCCAGGGTCTCAGATAGGGCGCCACCCAACGGCCCGGGGGCTCGTGAGGATCCGGAACGGTCCCCGGGCCGAGCCACATCGGCCAGACCAGGGCCCCGGCCACGGCCCCGAAACCCACCAGGGTCGCGATCCGCGGTGCCCGACCCACAGCAAACCAGAAGACGGGGTAGAGACCCAGAAAGACGCGGTTCCCGAAGGTCCACGGATTCCCGGCCAGGTCGAAAGGCCTCCAGACCACGAGAGCCGCGAGCCCCAGCAGGCCGGCGACTCCCAGGCTCCACCGGCCTTCCTCTCCAGACCAGAGGACGAGGATCAGGATCATGGGAAGGAAGTACGGAATCAGTCCCAGGTGTCTCCCCGCCACCAGATCCAGCCCGGCCCAGAGCCAGAGATTCGGGTCCAGCTCCGGCAGAGCGGGGACCGTGAACGATCCGCGGAGGAGATCCCATCCCAGCGAGACCACCAGGGGGAGGGCGAAGGTTCCCCCCGCCAGCCATCGGGCCGTGACCCTCCGATCCCTGGGGACCGGTACCAGGAGAGGTAGAAGGAGGGGCAGGAGGAATGGTCGAGCCGTGGCCGCCATCCCCAGACAGAGACCGGCCGACGACCAGCGAAGCAGGAACCTTCCCGGGCTCTCTCCCCAGGGTCCTTCCCAGACGTCCGGGAGCTCCTCCGAGCTCTCGCTCCCGGGTCGTCTCCAGGCCAGGGCGAGGCCGGTCACGACGAGACCGAGGAGGAGAACATCCGGCCAGAGGTGGAACAGGTTCGGAAAGGCCGCAGAGCCCAGGACCAGGAGGGCCAGGAGACCCGGTGTCACCCCTCCCGACCTCGGGCCGGAGGTCTGCAAGACCAGACTCAGGGCGGCACCGAGGAGGAGGATCTGCCAGACCAGGCCGGTCCCGGGTCCCCCGATCAGGGCGGCCGGAGTCAAGAGGAGGGAGGGGATCAAGGGAGCGTCGAAGCGATCCCCCGCCTTCCCCGGCACCACCAGGGGCTCGGGGAGGAGCACCTCCCGGTTCCGACGGCCCCATTCCTCGAACCGGATCCGATCCTCTCGATCCCACCGCCAGTCGAAGTCGCCCACGAGGCTCTCGGCCTGTAACCAGGTGGTGACCTCCAGGGCATCCCAGGTCGATCGGGGCAGAGCCGCCCAGACCGCCACCGCCAGGCTCACAGCCAGGAGGATCCGGGGTGCCCATCCCCGCCTCCGGGGCGGGACAGGGGCCGGTTCCGGAGCCCGCTCCCCCATCGCCTCAGCCCCGCTCTCCGTCCCGGGGATCGAGAGCTCCGCATCTCGCCGTCGTCTCGCCCGGGAGGTCGTCCTCGATCCCGCCTCCCGTCAAGGCGTGGTCTCTCCTCCGGAGAATCGAAGGAGCGGCGCTCCGGGGGCTGGGATGGGGGATCGAGGGTGGCATGGAGGGCTCCGTCCCGAAGTCTATGACACGAACGGCTCCGTCGAGTAGCCCTCGGACCACCAGCGGTGTCCGGCCTGGCGACCATGAAGAGGGCCTCGGGGGGTGCCAGCCGGAAATTCGAGACGACACCTCGGCCTTCGGAAGGGCCTCGGAACGAGCGAGAGCTCCACTCCAGACTCGGGCCTCCGACCCTACCTGCAAAGCAAGACGAGAAGGACCAGCCCGAGGATCTCCGGATCCGGTTCGGCTGGTAAGCTCTCCCCGTGCCGCGAACGCCCCGAAACCCCTTCCCGGGGGCCTGAATGCAGGACGTGGTCACCGCCATCCTCGGCGGAGGACAGGGAACCAGGCTCTGGCCCCTCACCCAGTACCGGGCCAAGCCGGCCGTCCCCGTGGGCGGGCGGTTCCGGCTCATCGACATCGCCGTGAGCAACAGTCTTCACGCCGGGATCGACAAGATCTACGTGTTGACCCAGTTCAACTCGGCGTCTCTCCACCGGCACATCGCCCAGACCTACCGTTTCGACGCCTTCAGCGAGGGATTCGTCAACATCCTCGCCGCCGAGCAGACAGTCAGCGACAGAACCTGGTATCAGGGTACCGCCGATGCGGTCCGCAAGCACGTGGATCGACTGGATCACGTCGGAGCCCGGGATCTCCTGATCCTCTCCGGGGACCAGCTCTATCTCATGGATCTCCGCCGGTTCATCGAGCACCACCGGTCCGTGGAAGCCGATCTCACCGTGGCCGTCAAGCCGGTTCGCCGGGAGGAAGCCGGGGCCTTCGGAATCATGAGGGTGGACGAGAGCGGCCGGATCGCGGAGTTCGTGGAGAAGCCCCGGGACGACGATCTTCTCGACGAGCTGGAGCCGACTCGCGATCAGCTCGAGGCTCTGGGCCTCGAGCACACCGCAGGCTCGGTCCTGGCGAGCATGGGAATCTACGCATTCCGCCGAGGCATGGTCGGAGAGCTTCTCCTGGGCAACGACAAGACCGACTTCGGGCGGGAGGTGATCCCCTCCGCCATCAACGCATACCGGGTCCACGCCTGGGGCCACGAGGGATACTGGAGGGACATCGGAACCATCCCGGCCTTCCACCGGGCCAACCTGGATCTCACCCTTCCCAGACCTCCCCTGGATCTCTACACGCCCCACCGCCCCGTGTACACCCACCCCCGGTTCCTGCCGGGAACGAAGATCAACGCCTGCGAAGTCGAGCAGTCGATTCTCTGCGAAGGAAGCGTCATCTCGGGGAGCTCCATCGATCATTCGATCATCGGAATCCGGGCCACGGTTCAGGAGGGCTCGGTCATCGACCGCTCGATCGTCATGGGAGCCACCGAATTCCGGAGGCCGGACGGATCGACTGCTCGGGGAAGCGGCGTCGGACGGGACTGCACGATTCGAAACGCCATCGTCGACCTCGACGCCGAGATCGGTGACGGCGCCCAGCTGGTCAACGCCCGAGAGCTGGAGGAAGAGGAAGAAGAGAGCTACTCGATCCGAGGGGGCATCATCGTGGTTCCGAAGGGGGCCCAGATCCCCCCGGGCACGGTCATCTGATCGAGTCGACCGACCCGTCGTGGACCAACCCTTCTCGATCGCCATGGTCTCGTCCGAGGCCGTTCCGTTCGCCAAGACCGGAGGCCTGGCCGACGTGGTCCCGGCCCTCTCTCGCCAGCTCCACCGCCGGGGCCACGACGTCCGCCTCTTCCTCCCCCTCTACGCCGGTACGAATCGGGCGGGACGGGACTTCCGCGCCGTCGAGTTCGCGTCCGAGGTCCCACTCCGGATGGGTTCCCGGGACCTGGCCTTCTCCCTCTACACGGCGCCGCTCCCCGACAGCGAGCTGGACGTCTATTTCGTCCACTGCCCCGACCTCTACGGCCGGGAGGGGATCTACACGGACGCATGGGACGAAGGGATCCGCTTCGCCTTCCTCTGTCGAGCCGTCATCGAATCCTGTCAGCGAATGGGTTGGGGACCCTCCGTATTCCACTGTCACGACTGGCACGCGGCCCTCGTCCCCCTCTTGCTGAAGACCGTCTACGCCTGGGATCGTCTGTTTCAGGAGTCCCGGACGGTGCTGACGATCCACAACCTCGGCTACCAGGGTGTTTTCCCCGTCGAACGACTCTCCGACCTGGGGCTCGACGGCGAGGCGGACCGTTTCGACTCCGAGGATCGGAGCCGGGGACGGATCAATCTCCTCCGGACCGGCATCCTCCACGCCGACGCCCTTTCCACCGTCAGCCGGACCTACGCCCGGGAGATCCAGACTCCGGAACAGGGAGAAGGGCTCCACGACGTGCTCCGTCGACGAAACCAGCGGCTGGTGGGGATCGTCAACGGGGTCGACTATTCGGAATGGTCCCCGGAGGTGGATGCCCGGATCCCCTACCGGTACTCGGCCGAGGAGCTGGAGGGGAAGACGAGGAACAAGGAAGCTCTCCTGGAGCGGCTGGGCCTTCCCTCCGACGACTTGGAAACTCCACTGGTCGCCGTCGTCTCCCGCCTCACCCCCCAAAAGGGACACGATCTCCTCTTCGACACCCTCCCCCCGATCCTCGGCCGGGGTCGGATCCGCTTCGCGGCCCTGGGAACCGGGGAGGACCGATACACGGAGTTCCTCCGGTGGCAGGCCTCCTCCTTCCCGGACAGGGCGGCGTTTCACGAGGGATACAGCGACGAACTGGCCCACTGGATGGAGGCCGGGGCGGACCTGTTCCTCATGCCCTCCCGCTACGAGCCCTGCGGCCTGAACCAGATGTACAGCCTCCGTTACGGGACCGTTCCCGTCGTCCGACGAACGGGAGGGCTCGCCGACACCGTCGTGCCCTTCGACCCGAGCCGGGACACCGGGACCGGCTTCGTCTTCGACCAGTTCACTCCCACCGGCCTCGGCTGGGCCCTGGATTTCGCCCTCCGCACCTACGAGGATGACCCTGAGGCCTGGCTGCGTCTCCAGCGCCGAGCGATGGCCCAGGACTTCTCCTGGGAGCGTCAGGTCACCCGCTACGAGAAGCTCTACCGCTCTCTCTGAAGCCGGCGTCCGGGGACGAGAGAGTTCGACGACCTTCGACTTCACCTCGCGATCTCGGGCCGGTGACCGGCGGGTCCTCCGCACGTCTCCGGCCCGGGAACGAGGCTCTCAGACGAGGAGGAAGCCCAGCCGGTCTCCCGCCGAGAGCTCCCGGGGCTCGCTCCCCCTCTCGAAGAGACGAGCCCCCGTTGATCCCATCAACTCCATCCGGCCCCCCTCTACCCGGAGCATCGCCCCCTCCCGCAATCCGACCACCGGTCGGTCGTTCTCCTCCAGGTACTCCACGATCCGCTGTTCCCGGGTCTCCCCCTGGTGGGTCGATCCCGGATCCGGGTCGACGTAGTGGGGATTGATCTGGAAGGGCACCAAGTCCAGGCCGTCGAAGGACGGAGGCTCGACGATCGGCATGTCGTTCGTGGTCCGAATCGTCGGGCAGGCGACGTTGGAGCCGGCGCTGGTCCCGATGTAGGGCATCCCCTCCCCGACCCGTCCACGGACGGCTTCGACCAGGTCGAGCCCTTGAAGATCCCGGAGGAGCCGGAAGGTGTTCCCTCCGCCGACGAAGAGGGCGTCCGCGGACTCCACCGCCGCCACCGGGTCGGTGGCGCGGTGGATCGACGAGAGCCCACGACCCAGCCGTTCGAAACGCTCTCGGGCCCTGTCCGCATATCCGTCCCGATCGAAGAGCGCGAACGGTACGAAGAGGACGCTCGTCTCCTCCGGCAGGAAATCCCGGATCTCCCCGGCGCAGTGATCCAAATATCCGCTTCCGTACTGGGTCGAATTGCTGACGAGCAGGAGTCTTCGTTCGTTCTTCATGTCGGCGATTGTCTCAGATACACCGGAAGGAATGATCCCGGAGGCCCTCCGTACCTCTCTTCGAAGACGGAGGCGTTGGTATACTCGCCGCCCTCCGATTCCAGTCCGATCCACTGCAAGGAGTTCACGATGTCCTTCTTCCAGCTCCTCTCCCTACCGGTGATCCTCACCCTCGGGGCCCTGGCCCTGGGGATCGGGTACCTCTTCGTCCGTACCCGGTACAAGAAGGCGGGGCCCGACGACGCCCTCATCATCTACGGCCGGGCCCGCTGGCTCACCAAGCGGGAGGGCTTCCGGATCGTCCGGGGCGGAGGTGCCTTCGTCTGGCCGGCCTGGGAGCAGTACGAGTTCCTGTCGCTGAAGATGATGACCCTGGACATCGACCTGAAGCACGTCTACACGATCCAGGGGATCCCGATCAACGTCAAGGCCGTGGCCCAGGTCAAGGTCGGGAGCGACACCGAGCACATCCGCACTGCGGCCGAAGGTTTCCTCGGCCTCCAGGACGACCAGATCGCCGCCACCATCAAGGAGACGGTGGCCGGGCACCTCCGGGGGATCGTGGGTACCTTGACCGTGGAGGAGCTCTACCGGGACCAGAAGCGGTTCCAGGAGAAGGTCCGGGAGGAGGCCCACATCGATCTGGAGGGGATGGGTTTCGAGTTCAAGTCCTTCGTCTTCCGGGAGATCCAGGACGACGAGGGCTATCTCAACGCCCTGGGCCAGCCCAAGATCCAGGAGGCGCTCAAGAACGCCCGGATCGCCACCGCCAACGCCGACCGAGACGCCGCCATCGAGGAGGAGCAGGCCCGGCAGCAGAAGGAGCAGAAGCGGATCCTGGTGGACACGGAGATCGCCCAGTCCGACAAGTCCCTGTCTCTGAAGAAGGCCGAGATCAAGGAGGAGGTCGACGTCGCCGACGCCCAGGCGGTCAAGGCGGGGGAGATGGAGCTCAAGGTCCAGGACATTCGGATCGCCGAGCGGGAGGTGGAGCGGCAGAAGCTCGAGCTCAACGCCACCATTCGGGAGCAGGCGGAGGCGAAGCAGTTCGAGACCGAGCGCCTGGCCGACGCCGCCCAGTACCGGGTCGAGCGCCAGGCAGCCGCCGACCGGAAGCGCCGGGAGGAGCAGGCGGAGGCCCTCAAGGCCGAGGGTCGGGCCAAAGCGGAGGCCGAGTCGGCCCAGCGGCGCCAGATCGGGCTGGCCGAAGCGGAGGCGATCCAGGCCCGGGGCGAGGCCGAGGCGCTGGCCCGGAGGAAACTGGCAGAGGCCCTCAAGCTCTACAACGAGGCCGGTCTCTCCATCGAGGCCCTGAAGGTCCTTCCCGAGATCGCCGCCGCCGTGGCCGAGCCCCTCTCCCGGGCCGGAGAGACCACCATCATCAGTCAGGGAGGCTCCGACGGCGCCGGAACCGGGGCCTCCAAGCTCACCGAGGACGTCACCAGCGTCCTCTCCCAGCTCACTCCGGTCATGGAGCAGCTCTCCGGCGTGGATCTAAAGGCCTTTCTCCGGGACGTCTCCAAGCTTCCTTCGGCAGTGGTCCAGAGAGCCGAGGGAGGAGACGCCGGGGAGACCGCCCCGGGCGAAGAGGCCACAGAATCCGGAGAAAGCTGACCGGGGCTGAGGACCCATGCCCGAGACACCCTTCACCGGTCTCATCCGCTCCCTGCGGAAGGCCTCGAACCCCTGGGAACGCCTTCGTCTGATCGCCGGGGGCGCCCGGACCCTGGGCGCTCTCCCCCAGCGACAACGCCGGGCTCTGGTACGAAACCTGGGGCTGGCCGGGGCGGAGGACCTGGTCGACCGTCTGGCTGGAGACGACGAAGAGGTCGTGGCCACGTTTCGCGGAGCCCTCGACCGAATCGAGGAGGACCCGGAGGCCGTGGAACGTCTCGTGGCCCGACTCCGGGATCCGAAGACCCGGAAGGAGACCCTGCTCGGTCTGTTCGGCCATCTCGAGGAGGCTGTTCACGAGGAGGTCGACGAGGTCGAAGGGGAGGAGGAGGAACGCGGGGGCGAGGGACAACGCGTCGGATCATCCGAAATACCCGAACGAGAGCGGGCGAAACGACCGGAGGAACCCCGGGAGACTGAGGCCCAGGCGGAGGTCGAGGGAGACGCAAAGGGAGAATCGGAGTCCCGGGGAAGACCCCCGACTACCGATCGGAGACGGGCATCGGAACCGCCCATCGCGCTGCAATCCCCGACCGAGGAGATCGCCGAGTCGCCGCCCCCGGAACACCGAGCTCCGGTCCCCAGGGCGACACCTTCTCCGCGGAGCCCTCGAGCCCCGTCGATCGGACCCTCCGGGGAATCTCTCCTCGAGGATGCCCGAGCCCGGGAAGCGACAGGAGAGATC
>JAWVZJ010000026.1:0-14026 GCA_033722255.1 Thermoanaerobaculia bacterium
GATCCTCCCGGCGGATCTGCCGGGCGGCGGGGAGGTACCGGGGATCGGTGAGGGAGCGGACGGTCACCGCCCGCCCCTCCGCCGTGGGCACCCGGAGCTCGGCCAGGTCCTGGAGGCTGGAGCGATCCTCCTCCCGGAAGCGGACCCGGACCGGGATCTCCCGGCCGTCCCAGGAGTACCGGGGCAGCGCCTGGCCCCGGATGGCGTATCCGACGACCCCGGCCACGACCCGGGGGCTCACCCCGAGGCGCTGGGTCCGGTCCCGATCCACGACCAGGGCCACCTCTTCCGTGGGGCGATCGGCGGACTTCTTGACCCCGAGGACGCCGTCCACGGCACCCAGCCGCTCCTCGAGGCTCTCCGCCACTCGATCGAGCTGGTCCGGGTCGTCACCGTACAGGGTGAGCCGAAAGGATCCCTTGTCCTCCTCCTCGGTCCCGCTCTCCTGGCCCGTGTAGTACTCCACCCCGGGCCTCTCCGGCAGGACCTCCAGCAGGTCCTCGGTGATCTCCCGGGGCGTCATCTCCGAGTCCCGGTCGCTCCCGAACCAGCCCTGGATCTCCCCGTGGGTGGCCCGGTGGAACATGAACCAACCTTCCAGACCGTACTTCTCCTTGCGCGCCTCGACGAGCTCCTCGGCCCGGAGGAAGAGCTCCTCCGCCTCCTCCAGGGTCGTGGTCTGAGGCAGCTCGACCTCCACCCAGAACCCCTGCTGCTCCTCCTCCTGGACGTCGACGAACTCGATCCGGGACTGGAACACCGCCATCGTCCCCACGAACACCACGGTCAACGCCAGGAGGGCGTCCACCCGCCGGCGCTCGGAGACCGCCAGGAGCTTGCCGTAGGCGTCGTTCAGGCGGCCGAAGCTCGCCCGGTAGCCCCGGGCCAGGAGGCCGTCCCAGCGCTCGTGCCACCGGGCGAAGGCCCGGCCGAGGCGACTCTCGTCCCGGGAACGGGTCCCCGGCAGGGTCAGGTAGACGGCCAGGGGGATCAGGACCAGGGCCACCCCCAGGGAGGCCACGAGGGCGATGGAGATCGGCAGGGCCAGGCGCAGGAGGAGGAACTGTCCCTCTCCTTCCACCAGGGAGGCGGGGAGGAAGACGATGATCGTGGTCAGGGTGGCCATGGTGATGGCCAGGGCGATCTCCCGGGCTCCGTCGATGCAGGCCCGCCTCCGGGGCAGCCCGGCCTGGTGCATCCGGTAGATGTTCTCGGCCACCACCACCGAGTTGTCCACCAGGAGACCCACCGAGATCATCAGCCCCAGCAGCGAGATGATGTTCAGGGTCTCGCCCACGAAATACATGGCGGTGATCGCCACCAGGATCGAGAGGGGGATCGACAGGGTGATGATCAGGGTCATCCGGAACCGCCGGAGGAAGAAGAAGAGGACGAGAACCGCGAAGATGCCGCCGACCTTGCCGCTGTCCAGGAGGGTGTCCAGGCTCTCGCCGATGATGTCGGCCTGGTTGAACAGGCTGGTCATGCCGATGTTGGCGACCCGGGGGTTCTCCTGGATCTCCTCGAGCTCCTGCGCCACCGCCCGGCCCACGGCCAGGGTGTTCGCGTCGCCCTCCTTGAATACCTGGACCGCCACCGCGGGCAGGCTCATGGCTCGGACCCGGAAGTCCTTCTCCGGCTCCTCGTAGCGGACGGTGCCGATATCCCGGAGCCGCACGGTGGGACCGACCCGGCGGCTCCGGAGCTCCTCCAGGTCGTCGTACCGGGCCACGGACCGGAGCAGGAGCTTCCGGTCCCCCGTCCGGACCTGGCCGCTGGCCAGGGTGAAGTTGTCCCGGGAGAGCTCCTGGGCCAGCTCGTAGATGTTGAGCCCCGCGGCGGCGGTCTTCGACCGGTCGAGCTCGATCAGGATCTCCTTCTCGAGCTGCCCCTGGACGTCCACCTGAGCCACCCCGTCCAGGCGTTGAAGGGGCAGGACGATCTCGTTCTCGATCAGGTCGTGGGCGTCGGTGAGGCCGGGGTCGATCGTCAGGCCGTACATGGCGATGGGGATGCCCGTGTCGTCGTGCTTCTCGATCAGGACCCGCTCCACGTCCTCCGGGAGCCGGGGCTTCGCCCGCTCGATCCGGTCCCGGACCTCGCGGTAGGCCACGTCCATGTCCGTGCCCTGCTTGAAGCGCAGGAAGACTCGGGCCCGTCCGGTCCCGCCGTAGGAGCTCATCCCGTCGAGGCCGCCGACGGTGGCCAGCTCCTCCTCCAGGGGACGGACCACCTTCTCGATGACCTCCTCCGCCGGAGCGTCCTCGTAGAGGGCCCAGACCCGGAGGAACGGCTGGTCGAAGCCAGCGGGAATCAGCTCCAGGGGGATCAGGATCGTGGCCACGGCTCCCAGGACCAGGGCCGTGGCCAGGAGGACCAGGACGGTGATCCGACGCTGGAGGGAGAATCGGGGAAGGGCGGCCGCCCGCTCGCTGGCGAGATCGTGGCTCACGGCGTCGGCTCCAGGGTTCCGAGATCGGTCCCGAAGTCACCCTCGGACGAGCCGGAGGCGTCCCTTTCCTCCTCTCGCGCTTCCCCCAGGACCCGCTCCTTGATGCCGTCCAGGAGCGAGTAGAGCACCGGGATCGCCACCAGGGTCAGGAGAGTGGAGACCAGGAGGCCGCCGATCACCGCGATGGCCATGGGGGTCCGGAGCTCCGCCCCGTCCCCGACACCGACGGCCATGGGCACCAGCCCCAGGACGGTGGTGGCGGTGGTCATGAGGATCGGCCGGAGCCGGATCTCGCCGGCGAGCTGCACCGCCTCCAGCCGTCCGTGGCCCCGTCGCTTCAGGAGGTTGGCGTAGTCCACGAGGACGATGGCGTTGTTCACCACGATGCCCGCCAGCATGATCATGCCCAGAAAGACGACGATGGACAGATTGATCCCCAGGAGCCAGAGGACGAGGCCCGTGCCGAAGAAGGCCAGGGGAATCGTGAACAGGATCACGAAGGGATAGAGGAGCGACTCGAACTGGGCCGCCATGATCACGTAGACCAGGAACACGGAGAGGGAGAGGGCCAGCCAGAGGCTCCCGGCCGACCGACGCCACTCCTCCTGCTGACCGGCGACGACGAAGGTCATCTCCGGCGGCCACTCGATCGCCGTGGAGAGCTCGTCCTCGATCCGCTCCACGGCCCGGCCCAGGGAGACCTCGGCCAGGTTGGCCCGGACCAGGGCCACCCGACGGGCGTCGATCCGCCGGACCTCGCTCGGGCCCTCGCCGATCTCGACGTCCGCCACCGCGGAGAGGGGGATCGGCGTCTCGCCCCCGGGGTTCACCACCAGGGAGCGGACCTGCTCCACCGTGCGCCGATCGTCCTCGGCGAGCTGGACCACGATCGGGATCCGTCGGTCCTTCCGGTTGAGCTTCGTGGCCTCGGTCCCCCGGACCAGGCTCCGGACCCGGTCCGCCACCTCGGCGATGTTCAGACCGTAGCGGGCCAGGAGCTCCCGGTCGTAGACGATCTCCACCTCCGGAGCCCCCCGGGTCAGGGTCGATTGGACGTCGATGAGCTCCGGCATCGACGCCATGACCTCCTCCACCCGTTCGCCGTACCGCCGGAGATCGTCCAAACGCTCGCCGTGGACCTCCACCTCCACCGGAGTCTTGAAGGAGAAGAGGACCGGCCGGATCACCCGCTGGTCCACGTCGGGCAGGGCGGCGAGGCGGTGCCGGATCCCCTCCACCACCTCCTCCTCGAGGACCGGATCCGCCCGTTCGAGGACCACCTTGAACCGGGCCGTGTGCTCGCCCTCGTCGGAGCGCGCGGTCTGTGTGGGGTCGAAGCCGTAGGTCACCAGGAGGGACTCGATCGGCTCGGACTCCGGGGACCCTTCGGCGAGGATCGCCTCCTCGATGGGGGCCAGGGTCTGCTCCGTCTCCTCCAGGGGGGTTCCCGGGGGCAGGGCCACCTCCACCGTCAGCTCCCCCTGATGCACTTCGGGCAGCAGCTCGGTGTCCAGGGTCGCGAAGAGCCAGAACGTGACGCCGAGACAGACCACCACCAGGGCGAGCACCGTCACCGGCCGGGCCAGCGAACGGGCCAGGAGGGGCGAGTAGGCCCGGTGAATCCGCTCCAGGCCGCGGCCCGTCCACTCCAGGGGGCCCCGGCGGACCACCCGGCTCACCGGCCGGACCACGAACCGCATTGCCAGCCGACCCAGGAGGCCCAGGAGAAGCAGGACCGCCACCACGACCGCGCCCACGATCTCCAGGAGGAGCACCACCAGGAAGCGAACCATCAGATAAAGGGAGAGGACGAACCCCAAGGGCAGTTTCCAGAGTGCCCGCTCTCCCTCCCAGGCCCCGGCG
This sequence comes from Thermoanaerobaculia bacterium, assembly GCA_033722255.1. GTDB lineage: Bacteria > Acidobacteriota > Thermoanaerobaculia > Multivoradales > JAIOJS01 > JAWVZJ01. The sequence continues at coordinate 4,316 of JAWVZJ010000026.1, forward strand.
AGATCGGTCCGGAGCCTCTTCCAGGAACGGAGCCGGAATACGCGGAATCCCTCATCCCGGACCTCGGAGAGATCGACTCCCCGGCGGGCTGCGAGCATGGGGATCAGATAGACGGCGACGGCCAGGGAGGCCAGGAGGGAGACGATGACGGCCAGCCCCAGATCACCGAAGGCCTGTCCCGCCACGCCCTCCACGAAGACCATGGGAAAGAAGACCGCGATGGAGGTCAGGGTCGAGGCCACCACGGCGCCCCGGACCTCTGCCGTCCCCCGGACCACCGAGTCCATCAGCCCGTCTCCCTCCTCCCGGCAGCGAAAGATCGACTCCAGGACCACGATCGAGGAGTCCACCAGCATCCCCACCCCCAGGGCGAGACCCCCCAGCGACATGATGTTGAGCGACACCCCGAACAGGTTCAAAGGTGCGAAGGTGATCAGCAGCGAGGCCGGGATCGACACCGCGATGATGGCCGTGGTCCGGGCGCTCCCCAGGAAGAGATAGAGGACGACCACGGCCAGGATCCCGCCGAGGATGGCCGTGTTCCGGACCTCGGAGATGCTCGACTCGATGAACTCCGAGCGGTCGGCGGCGACGGCGAGCCTGGCTTCCTCGTCCCGGAAGAGCTGGGCCGCCAGGGGGAGGTTCCGCTGCCGGCCGGCGCCGGGACCCTTCTCCGCCTGCCGGGTCTCCTCCTCTTCCTCTGCCTTGGCCTCCTGCTCCTTCTCCTGTTTCTTCTCCTGCTTCTCTTCTCCTGGCCCCAGCTCAGAGGAGTCTCCGTTCCGGTTCGCCTCCCTCTCCTCGGTCCGGCCCCGGTCCCATTCGCCGATGGCCGCCGTCACCCGATCGGCCAGGGCCACCATGTTGGCATCCGCCTCCTTGTAGACCTCCAGGAGCACCGCCGGCGCCCCGCCGACTCGGGTGGCGATCTGGCGCTCCCGGTGGGCCATCCGGACTGTCCCCAGATCCCGGAGGCGAACCTCCCGACCGCGGACGCGGGTGATCACGGTGTCGGAGATCTGGTCCAGGTCCTGGTACTCGTTCAGGGTCCGGACCATGTACTCGGTCGTCCCCTCCTCCAGGGTCCCGCCGGCGAGATTGACGTTCTCCTCGGCCAGGCGCTCGATGACCCGCTCCACCGAGATCCCCGTGCGCCGGAGCTCCCGTTCGTCCAGGGCCACCCGGATCTCCTCCTCCAGCCCGCCCCGGACCTGGACGGCGGCCACGCCCTTGATCGGCTCGAGCTGCCGCTTGACCCGGAGCTCGGCGATCCGGCGCAGCCGCCGGAGCCCCGCCTCTCCGGAGAAGCGCTCTCCCTCCCCGGAGAGGGAGAGCTCCATCACCGGGTCCAGGGAGGGATCGAACCGGAGCACCAGGGGCCGCTCGGTGCCCTCGGGAAGGAACACCTGGTCCAGCTTCTCCAGGGTGTCCTGGACCGCGTCGGACATCTCCGTGTCCCAGCTGAACTCCAGGACCACGTCGGAGACGTCGGCCCGGCTGATCGACAAGATCCTCTGCAGGCCACCCACGACTCCCAGGGCCTCCTCGATCGGCCGACTCACCTCGTTCTCGACCTCCTCCGGGGCGGCCCCGGGGTACTCGGTGCGGACGGTGAGCGTCGGGTAGCTCATCTCCGGCATCAGGGTCACCGGGAGGCGGAAATAGGAGAGCCATCCGAAGACCACCGCGGCGAGGAAGACCACGGCCACGGCCACGGGCCGGTGGGTGGCGAAGCTCCGTCCTCCTCCCGTTCCGCCGGTGCCCGGACCACGGGACGACGGGCGAGACTCTCTCTCCGCCGGCGTTGCCTCCCCCCGTTCCTCGTCCCCCCTCCGATCCCGCCTGGCACGGAGTCGGCCCCGGCGCCTCCGGCCCTCAGATCCCATCGTTCATCCCGTCCGCGCCTCCGTCAGCGATCTCCGTTCCCCGGCCTCTCCGGCCCAGCCCCCAATACGCTCCTTTCGAGAGACGGGACCGGGACACCGGCCGACACCGGAAGCCAGGTCGAAGATCGTCCTCCCCAGTCGAGCTCACGGGCGGGTCGCCTTTCAACATCCGCCGCGTCCGGAGATCTCGACCCGGAGCTCGAAACCGAGTCCCGACCTACTCACCGGTCTCGGTCCCGCGCCGCTCGGGCCCTTCGGAATCGGCCACCTCCGATCCACGCTCTTCTCCAGGCTCACTGTCTCCTACGATCCGCACCTCGTCGCCGGGCTTCAGCCCGGCCTGGCCCGCCACCACGAGCCGGTCCCCGACGGCCAGGGTCGAGCCGTCGACCGCCACCGCCCGGGCGTCCTCGAGCACGGGATCGATCCCCAGCCGCTCCACCGTCTCCTCCCCGGTCACCCGGAACACGAAGGACCGATCGTCTTCCAGGACCAGGGCCCGCTTCGGGACCAGGAGCGCCTCGTCGTCGACGGCGACCACGAGGGCCACGTCCAGGAACATGCCCGGTCGCAACCCCGGCTCCCGGGGCACGTCGACGGTCACCTTCACGGTCCCCGTCTGGGGGTCGACGACGGGGGCGATCCGCTCCACCTCTCCCTCCACCCTCCGGGCCGGGAGCGAGGGGGCCCGGAGGCGGGCCGGCTGACCCACCCGGACCCGGCTCATCTGCCGCTCCGGCACGAAGACGCGGACCACGAGGGAGTCGAAGTCCACGATGTCGAAGAGGTGCTGGTTGACGGTGACCTGGTCGCCGACGTTCACCAGCCGGCGGGTCACCGTGCCGGCGATCGGCGCCTCGACCCGAGTGTAGGAGAGCTCCCGCCGGGCGTCCTCGAGGGCGATCTCGAGCTGCTCGAGCTCGTACGTGGTCTGGTTGAAGGTCTCCTGGCTGATCAGCTCCTGCTCGAAGAGCCGCTCCTGCCTCTCGAAGTCCCGGCGGGCCTTCGCGAGCTGACCCTCGACCTTGGCCAGAGCGTTCGCCTGGGCCTCCCGCTCCAGGGTGGCCAGGACCTCTCCCCGCCGGACCTCGTCGCCCTCCTCCACGGCCAGGGAGGTGACCCGGTGGGGGGCCCGGGCATACACGGGGACGGACCTCTCGGCCTCCAGGTCCGCCGTGAAACGAAGGACGGTCTCGATCGGTCCCCGCTGGAGCACCGCCACCTCCACCGGTGCCCGGTCGTCCTGCTCCTCCGCCTCCTCCGAGCCGGGGTCCTCGGCCCGGGATTCCTGGCCCGGGCATCCTCCCAGGACCACGAGGACCACGAACAGGGGCAGGAAGGCCCCGATCCGCTGCAATCTCTGTCTCATCTCGTGGAATCTCCCCCTCGGGTCCGAAGGACGGACGCTTCCCTCCTCCGGACCGCTGTCCACCTCCTAATACGTTCCGGTACGCGGAAGGTTAACGCGAATTCCCGATCACGGATCCCGACCGACCCGTATCCGCCGGTCTCTTCTCCGAATCGCTCCCGCTCGCCATCGCTTTCCAGTCCTTCGATCCCTCGCCCTCCGGGCCCGTTCCCGGCCTTCGAAGCGGCAACGGCTGCACGAGGTCCTGCCGAGACAGGCCGGCGAGGAGATTGTCCTAGACTCTCCTCGACCAGAAACCGATGATTGCCAGCGAGACCGCAGCTCGATTCATCGGAGGACAGACGATGAGCGACGACAGCCCGGGAGACGCGAACACTCCGTTCCGGACGCATCTCGGTGGACGATCTCGTGGACGGACGATCCGGGGAGAGGGGACGCGGGCCGCAGCCGGCCTCGACCGCAGAAAGGCCCCGGAAACGGGGAGGTAGCGGTGACGCGTCCGGTCGTCTTCGTCCCCGGTCTGCCGGCCAGCGAGCTCTTCCACGAGGGGCCCGGGGAGCGGGAGAGGGTCTTCCTCCGGCTACCCCCGGACGTCTCCCGCCTCCAGGGCCCGGACGATCTGGACGAAGGGGACGAGATCGCGGCCGGGGATCCCCTGCAGAAGATCAAGATCGGGTTTCTCGATCTGATGAAGTTCGCCGAGTCCCTCTACGACGAGCTGGACGAGCTGGACGTGCCCCGGGTGGAGAGGGTGGGATGGGACTGGCGGCGTCCCGTCTGGGACGAGCGGCCCGGTCAGGTCCAGGCCCGGATCGCCGACGCCGTGGATCGGGCCTTCGACTCCGGAGGTCCGGTGGTGCTGATCTGTCACTCCACCGGCGGGCTGGCGGTCCGCTGGTTCCTGGAGCACGCCGATCCCTCGGTGCGCCCCAGGATCGCCGCCGTGGCCGCCTTCGGCGTCCCCTGGATCGGGACCCTCGACTCCCTGGAGCCCCTGATCGGGGAGAAGGGTTTCCCCTTCACCTCGAAGGAGGACATGCAGCGGATCCTCGGGCACTCCTGGGCGGCCTTCGACCTCCTGCCTCCGGACCCGAACACCACCGTGGACGCGCTCTACGTCCGGGCCCGGCTGGTGGTGGGTCCGGACCGGGACGGGAACGGTGATCGGGTCGTCTCGAGCCCCCTCTCAGAGCGGAGCTGGATCGACCGGACGGTGCCGACGGGGAGCCTCCGGGAGGCCATGGACCTCCGCCGGACGGCCGCCCGGGACCGCCTCGGGACCCGCTCCCCGACCCTCGGCGGGATCGGATCCGACATCCCGGTCGTCCTCTTCGCCGGCTGGGGCGCCGAGACCCTCCGCCAGGCGATCCTGGCTCCGGACGGCTCGGTGGAGCTCACGAACACCGTCGACGGGGAGGACCCGGGGATGGACGACGGGGACGGGACCGTTCCCCGGGTCTCCGCCGCCTGGCTCCGGGGCGGGAACGTCCGTCGCTTCCACGTCCCGGTCGGCCACTATCCGGACGCCGGGGAGCTCCCCCACGCCCGCCTCTGGAACAACCCGGGGGCGAAAGCGATCCTGGCGGCGCTCCTGGAAGACCGTCCCCTCCCCGCCCAGGCCGAGGCGGCCATGGACTGGAGCGACTTCGTGGAGACCAGCAACGAGATCGTCACCATTCGCTGCCAGGTCTCCGACGGTGAGGGGCAGGTGCCCCCGGGGGCCCGGGTCCGGCTGCACCTCGGGTCCCGGACCACCGAGTGGGAGGAGGTCGAGCCGGCCTTCGGGGGCCGCCACCGGCTGAGGGTGGCCCGGGAGGCCGTCCCGCTCTTCGGCGACCGCTTCCGGCGCCTGGAGGTGGAGATCGATACGGGGCTCGGGACTCCGCCGAGGCGGGTGGGGTTGCTCTGCCGAAGATGATCGCAGGAATCCCGGCCCACGCACTACGGTCCTCCGTGATCCAAAGGGTGACCCGACAAGAACCACCATGGGGGCGACCATTTTCAGAGTAATAGCCGCGCATGCCCGTCGCGTTGCTCGGCGCACCCATGAGGATGGACATCGAATGGTCGACCGATTGCTGGTCTGGGGCCGGTCCTCGGCAATGAAGAGTTGAACTCGAGGGCATCCGCATGAAGACCATCTTCAGAGCAGTCCATCTTCAGAACAGCCATCCCTCCGGGCTTGGTACCCTGCCGTTCCAGGGGTCAAGATGAGCGATCAGTTCGAAAGCCCGGAGAACCGGCGCTCGACCGAGCGGGTGCCGATCGAGGCCGAGGTCGAGCTGCAGTTCGACACCGTCGCCGAGTTCGTCCGGGAGTACTCCGAAAATCTCTCCCTCGGAGGGATGTTCGTCAAGACCGGGGAGCCGAAGCCGCAAGGGACGCCGGTCCGCTTCGTCCTCCATCTGGGAGACTACGACCTGCGCGGGAGCGGCGAGGTGGCCTGGATCCGGAGAGTGGCCGGGGGGCCCGAGGAGCCGGCGGGGATGGGGATCTGCTTCCAAGATCTCGCCCCCGAGGACCGAGAGATCATCTTCACGGTGGTAGACAACTACATCCAGGCCGGCGGTACCCCCTTCGACCTCGAAGCGGAGGCGCCCTGAGAGAGCCCTGTCGTCGTACGAGCCGGGTGGACGTCCATCGTTCTCCGGACGCTCAGGCGGCGGGGCGGACCGGCTCGCTCTCCGCGATCCAGTCCTCGACCTCCCGCTCGAGCAGCGTCAGGGGAAGGGCTCCGTTCCCCAGGACCACGTTGTGGAACTCCCGGATGTCGAAGGCGTCCCCGAGCTCCTCCCGGGCCCGCTCCCGGAGCTCCAGGATCTTCAGCTGGCCCACCTTGTAGGCGCAGGCCTGGCCGGGCATCACGATGTAGCGCTCCACCTCGGCCACCACGTCGCTCTCGGGCATCCCGGTGTTCGACCGCATGTACTCGATGGCCTCCTCCCGGGCCCAGCGCCGGTCGTGGATGCCGGTGTCCACCACCAGACGAACCGCCCGGAAGAGCTGGGCCTGGAGGTAGCCGAGGCGATCGTAGGGATCCTTCTGAAAGCCCTCCTCGGCGGCCAGACGCTCCGCGTAGTGGGCCCAACCCTCGACGTAGGCGGTGAACGGGATCACCCTTCGGAAGAAGGGGACGTCCTCCATCTCCATGGCCAGGGCGATCTGGAAGTGATGGCCCGGGATCGCCTCGTGGAAGGCCAGGGTGCGCATCCCCCACCGGTAGTGCTCGTCGGGATTCCGGAGGTTGACGTAGAAGGTCCCGGGCTTGGAGCGGTCGAAGGGGGGCGGACGGTAATAGGCGGTGGAGGAGGTCTCCTCCTTGAACTCCGGGACCGGCTCCACCGTGACCTCGGCCTCGGGTCGGAGATCGAAGAGGGGAGCCAGCCCCACGGAGATCTCGTCGATGATCTCCTGGTAGCCCGCCAGGATCTGCTCGTCTCCCTCCTCGGTGTGGGGGAAGAGAAAGCGCTCCTCCTCGGCCAGGGCCCGAAGGGTGGCCCCGAGATCGTCGACAGGATAGCCCTCCTCCTCCAGGATCCGGCGCATCTCGGCCTGGTTTCGCTCCACCTCGGCGAGACCGAGGCGGTGGACCTCGTCGGGGGTCAGCTCGGTGGTGGTGTGGTGCCGGAGGAGCACCCGGTAGTACTCGTCGCCCTCCGGGAGCTTCCAGACCCCGTCGTCCGTGGTCGCCACCTCCCGGAGCTCCTCCACCGTCTCGATCAGCTCCCGATAGGTCGGATAAACGGTCTCCTCCAGCTCCCGGATCGCCGACGCCTGGAGCTCCTCCTTCTCCTCCGCATCCAGGCCCTCCAGGGCCCCCACCTCCCCCTCGAAATGGGTGAAGAGGGGATTCTCCCGGACCGGATCGCCGACGAAGGCCTCCATCTCGACCAGAACCTTCTCCAGGACGAACCGGGGCGGGACGATCCCTGCTTCCCGTTGCTCCCGAAGACCGTCCATGACCTGGCCGAAGAACCGGTCGAACTTCGAGAGGCGCTCCACGTAGTCCTCGGCGTCCCCCTCGTCCCGGATCTGGTGAATGTTGATCATGAAGTCCGGAAGACTGCTCTGGAGGCCCCCGAACTGGTTCACGGGGTAGTCGTGGAGGAGGAACCGGTTCATCCGCTGCATGTCGGCCAGGAACCACTCCAGCACGTCGTAGGAGAGGGCATCGTCCAGCTCGGACCGCTCGTAGCTCCGGAGGATCTCGAGCTGCCGGTCGAGCCACGCCGCCTCCTCCCGTTCCGCCTCCACCGAGACGTCGTCCAGGTCGTCGTTGTGGAGCTCGATCCCCATCGGCTCCAGGATCCTCATGCTGGAGAGGATCATGGGGTGCTCGAGGACGAAGTGGGCGAATGTCCGGGCGTAGAAGTGCTCGATGAGCCAGGGCTTGAACCAGAGGGTGGGGATCAGGAAGGTCCCCACGGTCACGAGGAGGAGGGCCAGGCTTCCGTAGACGATCTTCTTTCTTCGGCTCACGCGCTGATGCTCCCGGGTTCGTCTTGAAGCCGGCTCCACCGGTCGGAGCTACGGAATCGCGGAGATCGGCCGATCAGGCCTCGGCGGCGGGCTCCCGGGACGTCTCCGAGGCGGGCTCGAGCTCCAGCCCGATCTGGTCCAGCAGAGCCTTCAGGTCCTCGCCGGTGGCGGGGACGCAGACGGGGATCCGGGAAGCCCTCCGGCGGACCCACTCGTCGGCTTCGTCCCGGATCCGAAGCGACTCCTCGGGATGGAGGAGGTGCTCCCACTCCCGGAGTCTCCGATCCTCGTACTCCTCCAGGATGTCCAGGGAGGCATCGTCCCGGAGAATCCGGCTGAAGCGGTCGGCCAGATCGACACCCTCGGCGAGGCCGACGTTCATGCTCTGGACCCCCACCGGGTTGGCCAGATGGGCCGCGTCCCCCGCCAGCCAGGCGGCGCCCCGGCCGAAAGAGCCCGCCAGACGGCGTTCGAACCGGACCGCGGCGGACCAGATCACCTCGTCGATCTCTGCCTGGAACCAGGGCACCCGCTCGGCCAGGATCTCCCCCAGCTTCTCCACCGGCACGTAGGGAAGCGACGAGGTCCCGAGCTGGACCTGGAGCCGGCTCTTCGTTCGGGCCTGGGCGAAGAGCTCCTCCTCCGAGAGCTCGAAGCTCCACCGGTACCGGCCGTCCCCCAGGGGCCACAGGACGTTGGTGGTCTCGTCGTCCAGGACCACCGACATCTCGTCGGGAATCGGTCCGTCGGCGAGGAACTCAAAAACTCCGAAGACCTGGGCCTCGCCGACCTCGGGAAAGTCGATCCCGGCCCGGCGCCGCACCGACGAACGGTGCCCGTCCGCCCCGAGGACCAGGAAGGGCTCCATCCGGAAGATCTTCTCCACCACCCAGACGGTGCTCGAGATCCCGTACCCCGTGGTGTCCTTGCCCAGGCGCTCGATCCGGACCTCGGGCCGGGCCGTGGTCGCGTCCAGGACCGAGAGGCGATGGTTCCACCGGACCTTGACCTTCTCCCGTCGGAGCCTGTTCTCGAGGAGATCTTCGAGGGCCCGCTGGGGCACCACCAACAGCTCGGGATGGTCTCCGGCCAGGAGCGAGAGATCGAGCTCCGCCCTCCGATCTCCTCCGTCGTAGAAGGCGACGGTGTCGATCCGGTGGCCCCGGTCCGCGAGGTCCTCCAGCCCCCGCTGAACCAGCAGATCTACGGATCGGGGATGGAGGGCCAGGGCGTAGCTGTGGCCGGCCGTCCGCCACTGCTCGTCCACGATCTCGACCCGGACACCGGCCCGGGCCAGCTCCAGGGCGGAAACCATGCCTACCGGTCCCGCTCCCACCACCAGTACTTCGGGATCGCTCTTCTTGAACCACATCACTCGTCCCTCCGGGGCGATTATAGGGTCGCCATCCTAGCTGATCCTACGCGCTGGCCAGGTCCTCGAAGGCCTCGCCGGCCGCCACCAGCGAACGCAGCTTCCTCCAGTGGCGGCTGACCTCCCGGGAGACCCGCCGGAGGTCCACGCCGTCCCGGAAGCGACCCTGGAGGGAGAAGTAGCGCTTCATGGCCGCGAAATCGAAGGTGGGCTCCTCGTTGACGACCCAGCGCTCGCCGTCGAAGATCTCGCACACCGGATAGAGGCCGGAGGTCACGGCCAGGCGAAGGAGCTCGACCCCGTCGGCGGGCTCGGCCTTCCAACCCGTGGGACAGGGCGAGAGGACGTGGAGGAACCGGAAGCCCCGCTCCTCCAGAGCGTGGCGCATCTTCCGCAGGGCGTCCTCCGGATGGGCCAGGGAAACGCTAGCGGCGTAGGGGATCCCGTGGGCGGCCATGATGCCCAGGATGTCCTTCTTCCCCTCTCTCTTCCCCCGGTCGGTTGTGGTCGTCCGGGCGCCCAGGGGGGTGGCCGAGGAGCGCTGCCCTCCGGTGTTGCCGTAGATCTCGTTGTCGTAGCAGACGAAGAGGATGTCCTCGCCCCGCTCC
>JAWVZJ010000027.1:0-13429 GCA_033722255.1 Thermoanaerobaculia bacterium
GAAGGGTCGGAGCTCCCGGTCCAGGAGGTGCGCGGTTCCGGCGGGAGCTCCATCGGTCGCCCAGAGGGTCACCCTCTCCCCGTCCCGGGCGGCGGCCATCAGGGACCAGCGTCCCACCCTCGCCTGGGCGAGATCCAGAGTCTCCACCACCCCGCTGCCGGAGCCGGTCTGCACGTCCACCAGGCGTTCCAGGGTGGCGGAGGGCAGGGTCGCCGGAAGAGCCCCCGGAGCCAGCAGCAGGGCCAGCAGGCTCGCCGCCCGGATCCAGCCGGTCTGCGGGTTCCCGCTCCTCTCCGAGGACTCTGGGTGATGACGATCTGTCACGGAAAGGGGATCCTGGCGATCGATGGTCTCGCTCTCCTCTGGTCGGGGCTCGATCGACGAGGTCCCGGCCGAGGCGCCGGAACCGAGGCGAGTATAACCGCGTCCTCCTCGTCCCCTGCATCCGCTCGCCGCGGACTCCCGGCTGTTTTCTTCTACAATCTCCCTGAACGAGCCACCGAGCGTCGCGTCATGCCGACCCAGACCCTCACCGCCTCCTTCGCCTCCGACGAAGGGCGTACCTGTCCGACTCCGAACCTGGTTCTCTACGACGGGCAGTGTCCCCTCTGCCACCGGGTGGTCCGCTTCTTTCTCCGGGTCGACCGGAACCGCCAGCTCTGCTACGCCCCCCTCCAGGGAAAGACGGCCCGGAGGATCCGGGAGCATCAGGAGATCCCCGAGGACCTCTCCACCGTGGTCTATCTCCGGGACTTCGGTCTCCCGTCCGAGCGCATCTACGAGCGCTCCAGCGCCGTACTCTCGGCACTGGCCGACGTGGGGGGACTCTGGTGGGTCGTCTCGTGGCTTCGGATCGTCCCCCGCCCCCTCCGGGATCTGGTCTATGGCTGGGTGGCCCGGAATCGGATCCGGTGGTTCGGGCGGTTCGATTCCTGTCCCCTCCCCAAGAGGGACCACGGCGGCCTCTTCCTGCCCTGACGGTCCGGTGGCAGCCCCCCCTGGAAGTGGCCGGTGCTCGCAGAGGACGGCCGGAGGAGGCCTGCGGTTCCCGTCCTCACCGATGGAGCCCGAGGCGGAAGGGATGCCGGTCCCCGGCATCCGGCCCCACCCTCCTCGCTCGCTATGGCCCGAAGACCCGGTGGGCCGATCGGTGGTACTCTCGGCACATGCGCCAGTACCTGGATCTGATGGAGAGGATCCTCGACGAGGGCGTGCCCAAGGACGACCGGACGGGGACGGGAACACTCTCCGTCTTCGGGCACCAGATGCGGTTCGACCTCTCGTCGAGCTTCCCCCTGCTGACCACCAAGAAGCTCCACGTCCGATCGATCGTCCACGAGCTCCTCTGGTTTCTCCGGGGTGAGACGAACGTCCGCTCCCTCCAGGAGCAGGGCGTCTCGATCTGGAACGAGTGGGCGGACGAGGAGGGAGAGCTCGGGCCGATCTACGGAAAGCAGTGGCGCTCCTGGCGCTGCGCCGGCGGCGAGACGGTAGACCAGATCGCCCGGGTCGTGGAATCGATCCGCCAGCGCCCCCACTCCCGGCGACACATCGTCTCGGCCTGGAACGTGGGAGAGCTGGAGGAGATGGCCCTGCCTCCCTGCCACCTGCTCTTCCAGTTCTGGGTCGGGGACGGACGACTCTCCTGCCAGCTGTATCAACGGAGTGCCGATGTCTTCCTCGGGGTACCCTTCAACATCGCCAGCTACGGGCTGCTCACCCGGATGGTCGCCCAGGTGGTGGATCTCGAGGCCGGTGACTTCGTCCACACCCTGGGGGACGCGCACCTCTACTCCAACCATCTGGAGCAGGCCCGGGAACAGCTGGGCCGGGAGCCCCGGGAGCTACCCACCCTGCACCTGAATCCGGAGAGGGATTCCCTGGACGACTTCGCCTACGAGGACTTCCGGTTCGACGGCTACGATCCCCATCCCCACATCAAGGCCCCGATCGCCGTATGAGGATCTCGGTGATCGCCGCCGTGGCCGACAACGGAATCATCGGCCGCGACGGCGATCTCCCCTGGCACCTCCCGGCGGATCTCCGGCGGTTCAAGTCCCTGACCATGGGCCACCACCTCCTGGTCGGCCGAAAGACCTGGGAGTCGATCGGCCGTCCCCTCCCGGGGCGCCGGATCCTGGTGTTGACCCGGACGCTCACCGATCTTCCGGAGGGCGTCCGGGCGGTCTCCTCCCTGGAGCGGGCCCTGACGGAGGCCCGGGAGGCCGGAGAGACGGAGCTCTTCGTGGCCGGCGGCGCAACCGTCTACGAAGCGCTCCTCCCCCGGTCGGACCGTCTCTACCTCACCCGGGTCGAAACGTCGATTCCAGGGGACGTGTCCTTTCCCTCCTGGGACCGGAGCCAGTGGACCCTCCGGAGCGCCGAACGGCTTCCGGGCGACGACTCTCGGCCCGCCCCCCTCCGGTTCGAGACCTGGGAACGGAAGTCCGGCCCCTGACGGGCTCGCGTCCCGGGCGGTCCTCCTTGGCTTCTTCCCCTGGTATCCCTGCCGGGGCCGGTCGATCGGCCGGCGACGGAGGGAGCGGGGAGTTTCTGCCCGTTCGGACCCGATCCCCGGCGAGGAATCTTCCGGCGCTCCTCGGCGTCCGCCCCCTCGCCTCGGCCCGAACGCGATGAACCGCCGAACCGAGGCATCCGGGGCCCTGACCCGGCTGTCCGGGCTTTGCCGGGCACACCCCGTGGGAACCGTCGTCCTGGCCCTGATCCTGGCCAGGGCCCTCCTTCCCGCCGCCTGGACCCTCCCCACCGACAACAGCCCGGAGGTCTTCTACCCGGAAGACCACGAAGATCTGGAAACGCTGGGGCGCCTCCGGACCCTGTTCGGCGGCGACCGGACCCTCCGGGTCCTGGTCACCGGAGAGGCCCTCTGGACCCGGAGAGGCCTGACGACCCTGGGCGAGCTCGAGGATCGACTGCAGGGTCTCCCCGGCGTGGCGGACGCCGTCGGCCTACCCCGGGCCCTCGGCGACGAGAGCTGGCCTCCGGACGCTCCCGGAGATCTCCGGGGGCGGGCCGAATCCAGTCCCCTGGCCCGGGCCGCCGGGTGGATCGGCCGGGACGGGGCGGCCTCGTCGATCCTCGTCTACCTCCGGCCCGAAGCCCGGGCCGGGCCCCTGGTGGAGGCGGTGGCCGGTATCGCGGAGAGCCCGCGTCGGCCCTCCCTGGATCTCCAGGTCCTCGGGTTGCCGGTCCTGGAACACGCCCTGGATCGCTCGTCCCGGGAGATCCCGAAAGTCTTCTTCCCGCTTCTGGTCACGATCACCACCCTCCTCCTGGCCCTGGCCCTCGGGAAATGGCGGGAGACCATCGTGGGCCTTCTCTTCGTCGCGTTCTGCCTGGTGCTGGTCCTCGGGGGGTTCGGTCTCGCCGGCGGAACCATGAATCTCGTCCTGGCGGTCCTTCCCCCGGTGCTCTTCGTCATCGCCCTGGGAACCGCCGTGCACCTGCTGATCCGCTTCCGGGATCTCCGGGATCGGGGACGAGACACGACGGAGGCGGTCCGCCAGACCATGGTCTCCAAGGGGCGGGCCGTGTTCTGGACGGGAGCCACGACGATGGTGGGCTTCGGGTCCCTGGTCACGGGCCGGGTAGAGCCGATCCGGACGCTGGGTCTCACGGCGGCGCTGGGGATCGCGGGCATCACCCTGGCCGCCTTCTGTCTGATCCCCGCCCTTCTCCGTCTCGTCGCGGGGGGAGGCCAACCGGCGGGACAGCGGAGCTTCGAAGAAGCCGCCCGGCACGTGGCCGGGAGGGCCGCGGGGCTCGGCCTCCGGAAGACCCGCACCGTCGTCGGGGTCGCCCTCGGGATCCTCCTGCTGGCCGGCTTCGGGATCCCCCGGCTGGAGATCGCCTCCGACGCCTTGACCTTTCTTCCATCCGACGATCCCCTGCGGCGGGCGGTCCGGGAGTCCGAGGTGAGGGGAATCCCCGCCGCCGCCGTCGAGCTCCTCCTCCGTCGGCCGGAGGGGGCCTTCGGGGCGAAGGAGATCCGGCGTCTCCAGGAGCTGACGGAGAACATCGAGGAGCACCCCGGGGTCTTCACGGCCCTCAGCGCCGGGACCCTCCTCTCCGAGGCCCGGCGCCGCGCCGGGGGGGCGGACATTCCGGACGCACTGCTTCTCCGGGCTCTGAGGACCGAGCCCCGGGGGCGAGAGCTCCTGGCCCGCCTCCTGGCCTCCGACCGGGGGACCGCCCGGATCACCGTCGGGGTGCCGGTGAGCGGATTCCAGGCCCTGGACCGGACGGTGGAGAGGATTCGGTCCGAGATCGAGGAGGGCTGGCCGGAGCTCGAGGTCTCCGTGACGGGGGAGCTCCCCTTGCTCCTGGAGGCCCAACGCTCCCTCCTGGAGACCCTGGGTTGGTCCCTGGGGCTGAGCCTGCTCGTCATCGGAGGGATCTTCCTCGGAGTCCTGGGGAGTCTCCGCCTGGCCCTGGTGGCCCTGGTGCCGAATCTGTGGCCGGTGATCCTGGTGCTGGGACTCATGGGATGGCTCGGAATCCCCCTGGACATCGCCACCGTGATGGTCGCCGCGGTCATTCTCGGTCTCGCCGTGGACGACACGATCCATACCCTCCTGGAGGTGGAGAGACGCCAAAAGGACGAAGAGCCGGAAGCGGCGATCACCTCCTCCCTGGAGACCAACGGACCTGCCTACACCCTGACCTCGACCCTCCTCGCCACCGGGTTCGGGGTCTGTGTCCTGTCGGACTTCGCCCCCACCTCTCGCTTCGGGGGGCTCGCCGGACTGGCCATGGTCCTGGTGTGGGTCGGCGCCCTGTGGATCCTCCCGGCCCTCCTGGCCACCGTGGCGGCCCCGGACGAGGGAGGGCACGGCGACGGCCGAGCCGAGTGATTCCCGGGGCCTCCGCTGCGGCCCCGAATCGGACAGCGCGGACGGCCGGAGTTCCCGCCCCCGTCATCGCCACCCTCCACGCGGCATCGGGACGACAGCCCGGGACGAATCCAGGACCGGGGTCGGGAGGAACCGGGCTCCGCGTCCCCTCGCCGGACCCCCTCAGCCGGCCTCGGCGGACCGGGCCTGCTGCCTCCGGGAGAGAAGGACCCAGTGAGCCATCCCGTAGATCGCGTTCACGAGGTAGGCGCTCCACATCACGATCATGCTGACGCTCCGACCGTCATCGTGGAGAACGTCGACCCAAAGGTAGATGCTGACGACGTCCACCGAGATCCAGAGGATCCACTGCTCGGCCACCCGTTGCACCATCAGGATCATGGCGATGATGCTGAGGACGGTGGAGGCGCTGTCGGCGAAGGGAAGCCGGCCGCCCAGAGATCGGAGGAAGATCCCGTACCCGGCCGTGCCGGCGACGGAGACGATCAACCAGAGGGCCCTCCGAGAGAACCCGAGCCAGCTCACGACCACATCCGTTCCGAGGTTCGTGGAGTGCTTCTTCCAGAGATGGAGACCGATGAACTGCATGGGGAAGAAGAACAGCAGATTCAGCATGACCTCGCCGTAATACCGGCTCTGCCAGGCCAGATAGGCGTAGAGGAGAACATTGATCATGCCCCAGTAGTAATTGCTGACTTTCCCTTTCGCCACCAGGACCACCGTCAACATGCCCGAGAGACTGGCCAGGAGGCCGATCAAGGTGTCCTCCCAGACGAAATAGAGCCAGAGATTCACGAGGGAGAAGGTGATCAGCCAGAGCCGCTCGAACCAGCTCCAGTCGGCGGCGTAACGCCGTACGGCGAGGGCCATCTCCTTGGGCGGGATCAGCACGGTCCGGTCTCCTCCCCGGCGGAGAGACTGGACCCGGTCCGGCTCACCGGCTCACCGCCCCTGCGACCCCCGGGAGATCAAGCGCCCTCAGGGGATACGCCCCTCGCCCCGGAGCCCGGCGGCGGGGCGCTCCTCACCGCTCCACCAAGCCCTTCAGCCGGTGCTCGATCACCGTGAGCATGGAGATCTCGAAGCCCTTTTCTGCTCGAATCTCCTCCATCACCTTCCTGGCCTGGGCCGCGGCGTTGGGACGGCTTCCGGCCCAGGCCTCGATCGCCGTCTCCCAGGGGTCGTGGCCTTCCGACGCGTCCAGGACCTGTCGCGCCATCTCGGTCTGATAGCGGTAGAGGTCGTCCAGGAGAGCCTCCAGCGCCGACTGCTCCCAGGCCGACTCCACCTCGACGGTCCGGGCCTTCGTCCGGAGCCAGGCGAATCCGAACTGCTCCCCGAGACCGAAGTAGATCCGGGCCACCCGTTCCACGTCGGCTTCGGCTTCCAGGACCAGCCGGACGATGTCGACCCCGGCCGTCAACCCCCGGAGACCGGCCACCCGGCGGGCCAGGGTCGCCGGAACCCCTCCGGACTCCAGCTCCCCGGCCCTCTGCTCCAGATCTCGCCGGGCGAGCCCCGGGAGGAGCGGCTCCAGGCCCTCGGCCAGACGGCGGAGGGGCCCCCGGTATCGGGTCACGATCTCCGAAACCTTCAGCGGTCCCTCGAAGCGACGGAGGAACCAGAGGGTGACCCGCTCCGTCAGCCGGGCCACCTCCTCCAGCATGTCGAGCTGCAGACCGGCGGAAATCTCGTTGTCCAGCTCCTCCACCGCGGTCCAGATCTCCCGGAGATCCAGGGAGTCCCGGGTGATGGTGTAGGCCCGAGCCACGTCCCGGGCCTCCCGCCCGGAGGCCTCACCGAGACGGTACACGAAGCTCGGACCGACCCGATTGACGGTGGAGTTCGTCACGTAGGTGGCGACGATCTCCCGCCGGAGGTCGTGGTCCTTCACCGCCTCCGGGTAGCGATCCGCCAGGGGACGGGGGAAGTAGCGGAGGAGGTCCGAGGTGAGGAGAGGATCGTCGGGGAGATCCGACGCCAGGAGCTCTTCGTAGAGGGAGATCTTCGAGAAGGCGAGCAACACGGCCAGCTCCGGCCGGTTCAACCCCCGGCCTCGGGCCACCCGCTCCCGCAGGATCTCCTCCTCCGGGAGGTGCTCGAGGGCCCGGTTCAGCTTTCCCTCCCGTTCCAGGGACCGGATCATCCGGGCCTGGGGATCCAGGAGCTCCACGCCCCGATGCTCGGCCAGGGAGATCGCCTGGGTCTGGAGATAGTTGTCCCGGAGGACCAGACCGGCAACCTCCTCGGTCATGGCGTCGAGCAGCTCGTTGCGCTCCCGGATGGTCAGGCCCCCCCCTCGAACCACGGGTCCGAGGGCGATCTTGATGTTCACCTCGTGGTCCGAGCAGTCCACGCCGCCGGAGTTGTCGATGGCGTCGTTGTTGATCTTCCCCCTGGCCAGGGCGAACTCGACCCGGGCCGGCTGGGTGAACCCCAGATTCGCCCCCTCGCCGACGACGGAGGCCTGGAGATCTGCGGCATCGACCCGTACGCCGTCGTTGGCCCGGTCCCCCACGTCCCCGTGACGCTCCTCCGAAGACTTGACGAAGGTCCCGATCCCCCCGAGCCAGAGGAGGTCGACCGCAGCCCGGAGGAGAGCCCGGATCAGCTCGTCCGGGGTGGTCCGACCCTGCCGGATCCCGAATCGGGCCTCCATCTCCGGCGACACGGGGATCCATTTCGCGCTCCGGTCGAAGACGCCGCCTCCCTCGGAGATCGCTTCCGAGTCGTAGTCGGTCCAGGAGGACCGGGAGAGCCGGAACAGCCGCTGACGCTCCTCGTAGCTCTCCTCCGGATCCGGATCGGGGTCCACGAACACGTGTCGGTGATTGAAGGCCCCCACGAGCCGAGTGTGCCGGGAGAGGAGCATGCCGTTGCCGAAGACGTCTCCGGACATGTCTCCGACCCCGACCACGGTGAACTCCTCCTTCTGGACATCCTTGCCGAGCTCCCGGAAATGCCGCTTGACCGCCTCCCACGCCCCTCGGGCGGTGATCCCCATTCTCTTGTGGTCGTATCCCGCCGATCCGCCGGAAGCGAACGCGTCTCCCAACCAGAAACCGTATTCGGCCGCCACCGCGTTGGCGATGTCGGAGAAGGTGGCCGTTCCCTTGTCCGCCGCCACCACGAGATAGGGATCGTCGTCGTCCCGGCGAACCAGGTCCGGGGGAGGGACGACCTCTCCCTCCACCCGATTGTCCGTCAGGTCCAGGAGCCCTCGGACCAGGATCTTGTAGCACTCGACGCCCTCCTCGAGGAGGGCCTCCCGATCGCCGTCCGGCGGCGGCCTCTTGACCACGAAACCCCCCTTCGCCCCAACGGGCACGATCACCGCGTTCTTCACCATCTGGGCCTTGACCAGACCCAGAATCTCCGTCCGGAAGTCCTCCCGCCGATCGGACCAACGGATGCCCCCCCGGGCCACCTTTCCTCCCCGGAGATGAACGCCTTCGGTCCGGGGAGAGTAGACGAAGATCTCGAACATCGGTCGAGGCTCCGGGAGATCCCGGATCTTCCGCCCGTCCAGCTTGAAGGAGAGGTATCGCTTCCGACGTCCCTCCCCCGTCCTCTGGAAATAGTTGGTCCGAAGCGTGGCCCGGATCACCGAGAGGAACCGCCGGAGGATCCGGTCCTCGTCCAGGCTCTCCACCTTCTCCAGCCCCGCTCGGACGTCCGCGAGGGCGGAGGCGGCCCGACTCCGGAAGTCCTCCCTGTGGTCCGGATCGAAGAGGGCCGAGAAGAGATGGAACAGAGCCCGGGCGAGGTTCGGATTCCGCACCAGGGTCTGGGCCATGTACACCTGGGAAAAGGTCACGCCGATCTGACGGAGGTAGCGGCTGTAGGCCCTGAGGACGACGACCTGGTGCCACTCCATCCCGGAGACCAGGACGAGCCGGTTCAGGATGCCGCTGGCCAGCCGCCCCTCCCAGACCCGCCGGACGGTCTCCTCCAGAGGCTCCCGGACCGTGTCGAAGGGGATCTCCGAGCCGTCCAGGGATCGAAGCTCGAAATCATGGATCCAGACCGTTCCGTCCCCGTCACCGAAGCGGGTCTCGAAGGGAACCTCCGACTCCACCCGGAGCCCCAGGTTCTCCAGGACGGGCAGGGCGTCCGAAAGGGAAAGGTGACGACCCACCCGGTAGAGCTTGAGACGGAGGCGATCTTCCCCGAGGTCCGGGGGTCGATAGAGGCAGGCGTCGAACTGCTCCCGGGAGCCCAGAAGCACCTGCATCGTCCGGATGTCGGGAATCGCCGCCTTGGCCGGGAATCGTTCCCGGTAGCTCACGGGGAAGGCGTCCCCGTACTTCCGGACGAGGGCCAGCCCGACCTCCTCCCCCTCGGCGCGGACCAGGTGTTCCCGCAGGTGCTCAGTCCAGGTCCGGGCTGCCTGGGCCAGAGAGTCCTCCACCTGTCTCAGATCGTAGTGGGGGATCTCTCCCGGCTCGGTCCTGACGATGTAGTGCGTTCGGGCCAGGGGGGCGTCGGACATCTGGGTGTAGAACGCCGTGACCTCCCCATCGAAAGCGGTCTCCAGCAGCTCCTGCATTCGACGACGGAGCTCGAAGGTGTATCGCTCCCGGGGTACGTAGACCAGGCAGGAGACGAACCGCTCGAACTCGTCCCTTCGCACGAATAGCGCCACCCGGTGTTGCTGCTGCAAGCGGAGAATCCCCATGGCGATCCGGAAGAGGTCCTCTTCCCGAATCTGGAAGAGCTCGTCCCGGGGGAAGTTCTCCAGCACGTGACGCAGCGCCTTGGCGTCGTGGCTCCCCGGCGTGAAGTCGGCCCACTCCAAGATCCGGTCCACCTTCCGACGGAGGATGGGAACGTTGTTCGCCCGGGCCGTGTACACCGCCGAGGTGAACAGCCCGACGAAGCGGTGCTCGCCCACGACCCCTCCGGATTCGTCGAACCGCCGGATCCCGACGATGTCCATGTGGACCCGACGGTGGACCCGGGCCCGCCGACGGGATTTCGTGATGTAGAGGGTCTCCTGGCGCTGGAAGAACGCGGCCAGGGAATCGGGCAGGGACTCTCGAGCCCGGGCCCGGGAGTCGTCCGAGATCTCCCGTAGGAGACCGAGACCCGAGTCGGACACCGGTCGGAGATAGAGCTCCTCGTCCCGGCGGTCGAGCTCGTAGCTCCGGAAACCGAGGAAGGTGAAGTGGTCGTCCAGGAGCCACTCCAGGAAGGCCCGGGCCTCCCTCTCCTCCTCACCCGAGACCGGGGGCTTCGTCGTCTCCAGCTCCTCCAGGACCTTCCGGACTCGATCCTCCATCGGCCGCCAGTCGTCCACGACGACGCGAACTTCACCCAGGACCTCCCGGAGCTCTCCCTCGAGCTCCTCCCGTCCCCGGCTTCCCCGGGAGACCCTGTCGATCTCGATCTGCATCCAGGATTCCCGGAGGGGGCCCTCCTCTCCCAGGGTCTCCACCTCTCCCGTCGGAGATCTCCGCACGCCCACCACGGGGTGGAGGACCCGATGGACTCGGACCTTGCGACGGTGAAGCTCCCCCATGATCGATGCCAGGAGGAAGGGCATATCGTCGTTGACGAGCTGGATCACCGTGTGGGGAGAGCTCCAGCCCTCCTCTTCGACCCGGGGGTTCGAGACCTTCAGTTTCAACGTTCCGGGAGATCGTTCCCTCCCGAGACGCCAGAGCGACACCATCCCCCCCGCCTCATTCTCCAGGGAAGCGTCCAGGATCTCCTCAGGGGGGAGGTGCTCGAACGAACGGCGGGCGAGCTCGCCGACCCGGTCCTTCTCCCCCTCGGGTGCCCGGACCCGGACCTGGTGCGCCAGCTCTTCCAGGAGCTCCCGTCTCAGGCTGGTTCCGGTGATCTCCATGATAGGGCAATCGGTGGGATTCGGGAGCTCGGGTGGCGGGCCCCGGATAGCCTAGCAGCCCCACATGCACCTCGCGTTGCTCGACGCACCCAAGAGGATGAAAATCGGACGGTCGACCAATTGATGGTCTCGGGCCGGCCCTTCGGGTCCGAGATCGAGAGATCGACCAGAGAGGTACCAACCGGTCGGGACGGGTCTTCGGTAGAGTCGCCGTCCGGGGAACACCCTCGATCGCTCCGGGGGCTCGAGATCGTGTATCTTGCAACTCTCCGGGGAGTTCGGCCGCCGTTCCCACCCCTGGACCCGAACCGACGACCTTCTGCCGATGTCTTATCGCTCCCTCGTCCTGGCCACCGTCATCTTCGTGACCCTGGTTTCGAGTGTCGGGGTGCCTCTCCGCGCCTCCGGGCCCCCGGTCCGGTTCGACGGGCCCCCACGGTACGCCGGTGAGATCGGCGAGCTGCGCCGGATCGCCGGAGCCTCCGTGGATACCACCGCCGAGTGGCTGGGCCTGGAGGGAGGGGGGGCCCCCCTCCGGGTGATCCTCGTGTCCGAGGGCCACCGCTTGGCCCGGGAGGCTCCGGGATGGATCTCCGGGTATGCCCTGGCGGACCGGAACACGGCCGTCCTCTTTCCCGGGAGGGTCGTCCGGTACCCCTACGACAGCCTGGAAGAACTCTTTCTCCACGAGATCACCCATCTGCTCACGCATCGAGCGGCCGGTGGCAGCGCCCTTCCTCGGTGGTTCCGGGAGGGGGTGGCTCTCCACGCGGCCCGGGGGTGGACCCTCTCCGATCGTCGCCATGCCCTGGCCGCGGGCCTGACTGGGGGACCCGGAAATCTGGAGGAGCTCGAGTCGGCCTTCGTCTCCGGGCGCGCCTCTTCCGGCCGTGCTTACGCCCTAGCCGGCTTCCTCGTGGACGAGCTGATCGAGGACCGGGGCTCGGAGATCGTCCGGCGGATCCTCTCCCGAGTCCGAAGAGGCGCCGCCTTCGAGGAAGCCTTTCGGGACACCTCGGGGGAGAAGCTCGAGGCCTGGGCCTCCGGGGTCTGGCGCCGCTACCGGATCTGGTATCGGTGGGTTCCGTTCCTCACCAGCGGAGCCACGCTTTGGCTTCTGGTGACGGGACTCGCCGTCCTGGCGGCGGTCCGACGTCGTCACCGGGACGCCGAGATCAAAGCTCGATGGGAGGAGGAGGAGCGGGCACGGACCGAGATCGAGGCCCGGCTCCCCGGGAGAGGCGAGGACCGGGAGGACCGGGAGGACTGGGTGAACTGACTCCGCTGCTACACTTCGGGCCACTCCGGAGCGGGACGGATGAGCGAGTATGTCTTCGAAGAGCTAGCGGACCAGTACGGCCCCGAGAAGGTCGTCTACATCACCGAGCCCCGCTGTGGACTGAAGGGAATCGTGGTCCTGGACAACACGGCGGCCGGTCCGGCCATCGGTGGGATCCGGATGGCCGTGGACGTCTCGGTGGAGGAGGTCTTTCGCCTCGCCCGGGCCATGACCTGGAAGAACGCCCTGGCCGGCCTTCCCCACGGGGGAGGCAAGAGCGGAATCCTCGCCGATCCGTCGGTCCCGAACAAGGAGACCCTGATCCGCCAGTTCGCGCGCGCCATCGAGGCCCTCGAGGGCTACATCCCCGGTCCCGACATGGGCACCGACGAGACGGCCATGGCCTGGGTCCGGGACGAGATCGGCCGGTCGGTCGGTCTGTCCAAGGTCCTGGGCGGTATTCCCCTGGACCAGGTCGGTGCCACAGGCTTCGGCCTGGCCATCTGCGCCGAGGTAGCCCAGGAGTTTTGCGACCTGGAGCTGCCCGGGGCCCGGGTGGTGATCCAGGGCTTCGGGAACGTGGGCACCCATGCCGCCCGCTATCTCTCCCAGCGGGGAGCGACCCTCGTCGCCGCCAGCGATCTTGACGGCACCGTCTATGATCCCGACGGCCTCGACATCGAGAAGCTGATCCGGATCAAGGAGGAGACCGGTCGAGTCACGGACTACGATGCGCCGGAGACGCGGGCGATGGGGGAGTTCATCGACATTCCCTGCGACCTCGTGGTCCCGGCGGCCCGACCCGATGCGATCGACGAGGACAATGTCGCCCGCCTGGACTGCCGGATGGTGCTCCAGGGTGCCAACATCCCGGTGACGGCGAAGGCGGAGCGCATTCTCCACGACCGGGGAATTCTGTCGGTGCCGGATTTCGTGGCCAACGCCGGTGGCGTGATCTGTGCCGCCGTGGAGTACCAGGGCGGCACCCAGCGCCGAGCCTTCGAGACCATCGAAGAAAAGGTCTCCGAGAACACCCGGGCGGTCTTGGAGCTGGCCGGCTCCCACAGCCAGATGCCCGGGGAGGCGGCCCTTCACCTGGCGAAGCAGCGGGTGGCGGAGGCCATGGCCTACCGCCGGGTACAGTGAGGCGATCCGCCGACGGGGGCTCCTAGCCCGGATTTCTCACGAGACTCCTGCTGCGACGCCGTATTTGCCTGCATCTGCTGCGTTACGCTCCCTGCGGGCTCCTCGACGTACCTCCAGTACGCCTGCGTCGCCCTCCGACGCAAGCCTTGCATCTACAGGCACCTACGACATCTCGCGACGAACCCTCGGTAGAGTCGAGAGGTGGCGCGGTGGCGTTAGGTCGGAGGGTGTCTGTTTGCCGGCGGCTTTCGCCATTTGCCGGTGCCTCAGTTCCTTCCA
>JAWVZJ010000028.1:0-13311 GCA_033722255.1 Thermoanaerobaculia bacterium
CCGTGGATCGGATGGTTCGGTCGAGGAAAGGAAGAAGAGCGTACGAGGAAAGGAGAGCGGGGGGCCGCCCTCCGGCGGAAGACGGCCCCCCGCTGGACGGTCAGCTCGGTTTGACCAGGAGGTAGCCGGTCATCTCCAGATGGAGAGCCGAGCAGAACTCCGAGCAGTAGTAGCTGTAGACGCCGTCCCGCTCCGCCGTGAACTCGAAGGTCGCGGTCTCCCCGGGCTCGAGGCTCAGGTTGACGTTGTAGGCCGGCATGGCGAATCCGTGGGTGGCGTCCTTCGCCGTCTCCACGTTCGTGATGTGCCAGATGACGCGGTCGCCCTCGTTGATCTCGATCCGCTCCGGGGTGAAGTGGCTCCGGACGGCGCTCATCCAGATCTCCACCGTGTTCCCGTCGCGCTCGACCCGCTCGTTCCCGAGCTCCACGGCTTCCGCCGCCTTGCTCTGGGTGATCGGATCCCAGCCGATCTCGGGATAGATGTCCCAGGCGTCCAGCTTGTCCGCCTTGATGATCTGGGCATAGTGGGGCTCGCCGAGGCCGATGGCCATGTCGTAGAGGAGCTGCATCGTCTCACCCTTCTGGGTGATGTCCAGGAGCTGGAAGTTCTGGGGATGCAGCGGTCCCACGGTCAGGAAGCGGTCCACGGACCACTTGTTCATGGCCACCAGGTAGCCGCCGTCGGGGCTCACCGTGTCTCCCTCGGCCACGGCCAGGTGACCGATGTTGTAGTGGACCGGAGTCTTCTGGACCAGGCTCCAAGGGGCTTCGTCGAACTCCCCTTCACCCATGGTCCAGCGGGCCACGGCGCTGTCCAGGAAGAGACTGGTGTAGGCGTAGCCCTTGTCGTCGAACTGGGTGTGCAGGGGACCGAGACCGAGCTCGATCTGCTTCTCCAGGGCGGCGTCGAAATCGATGATCTGCACTCCGTAGTCGTCCTGGCCGGAGAAGGTCTCGTCCGCGATGGCCTGCTGGATCTTCTCGAAGTCGTAGACGGTCACGTGGGGATCCAGCTTTCCGGAGATCACCAGGTATTGGCCGTCGGGGGAGACGTCCACTCCGTGAGGGCTCTTGGGCTCGGGCAGGAAATAGAGGACTCCCTCCTCGGCGGCCACGTCGAGGGGCAGGACCGGGAATCCCTCCACGGTCTCGGTCCGGCCCTCCTGGACGAGCTGCTCCGCCTTCTTCCAGTCGAGGATATGGAGGTAGTCCATGTCCCGCTGGGAGGCTCCGGCCTCGAAGGGAGGGTTGCCCTCTTCGATTCCGCCGGTGGCCATCTCCGTGTTGAAGGAGTTGCAGAAGATCCACCCGTCGCTGACCAGCTTGCCGGCGTCGCAGAGGTCCTGCCAGTAGGGCGGCAGCTCGATGGCGAAGCTCTCTTCGGGGACGATCCGTCCGTTCTCCCGGTCGAACTTCCAGAGGGTCACCATCCCCCGGTAGTCCTCCTCGTAGTTCTCCAGGGAGGAGTAGTGCCAGCCCAAGGGCGCGGCGTACTGGCCGCCCTCGATGACGTACTCGGTGTTGGGGGTGACCATGGTCCCGCCGTGATCCGACAGGGCCACCGGGTTCTTCACCATCTGCTTGGTCTCGAAGTCCCGGAGATCGATGACGGCGATCCGGGCGTGGGCCTTGTCGTTGATGAAGACGTATTCACCGTCGTAGTCCCCTTCCGTCTCGGTGAGGGCCGGGTGGTGCGTGTCGGCCCAGGTGATGTCCCTCCCCTCGACCTTTCCCTCGGCGAGGACGGCCCGGGTCTCGTCGGAGTAGCCCCATCCCTGCCAGGGCTCGGGGGTGAACACCCCGATCACTTTCAGCAATCGCATGGAGGGCATCCCGATGACCAGCACCTGGCCCGAGTGACCGCCGGAGGCGAGCATGACGTACTCGTCCTTCTCCCCCGTCGGGACGTAGGTCTTGACCGCGGCGTACACGTCGGCGGGGCTCAGACCCCGGGCTTCGATCACCTCGTCCGTGTTCCCGGCGGCGACCTGGCCGGTTTCGGGCTCCTCCTCGGTGGCCGTGCGGCAACCGACGAGCCAGGCCAGGCTCAGGGCGACGCCCGCCAGGGCGACGGGCAGGATCGTGCTCAGTTTGGTTCGCTTCTTCATCTGGATTGTCCTCCCTCTATCTGTATCGATGGCGATCACCCCTGGAGGGCCGCCGTGTCCTTCCGAATCTGAGTGTCTCAGCCCGAGGTCCCCGGGTCTTTGTGCTGGCGCAAGGAGAGGGGACTCCGGGGCTCGATGTGGGCTCGCTCCCCGTGGTGGAGTAGTGGATCTCCCGCGCGGCGGAGACTGTAGGGGCTGCCGTCCTTCCCCGCGTCATCAACTGGGGTGGGCATCCCCCACCTCTCGGGGTAGGGGTCTGGCTACCCGATCGGGTAGGTTTCCCTGCGGCACCGGGAAGGGAGCCTCCGGGGAGCCTCGGGGACGCCCGCATCGGTCCTCGGTGCTCGGAGGGTTCGCTCGGCGAGCTCCGTCGAGCTCATTTCAGGTATCCCAGGGCCCGGAGCGACTCCTCGAGCTCCGGATCGTAGGGACGGTCCCGAGGGGCCGGGAGATTCGAGGCCCAGGCCTCCAGAGCCCGCTGGAGCCGATCGTGGATCTCCGGATATCTCTCCTTCACGTCCCGGGTCTCGCCGGGGTCGTCCCGGAGGTCGAAGAGCTTCGACTCGTAGGTCCCGTCGAGCCTGGGAAACTCCACCAGCTTGAAGCGGGCGGTGCGCACCGTCCGTTGCCTTGCCGTTTCCGGGGGCCAGGAGGTCCAGGATCGTCGGAGCTCTTCCACGACCTTCGGCTTCTCGTCGGCGAGGTTCCGGGTGAGGGCCGGATCCTCCACGTGGTCGTAGAGGAGGAGCTCTCCGGGGGCCTTCCTCGGGTTCTCGCAGAGGGTGTACCGGGGCCCGTTGATGCAGATTCGCCCCCACTCCCGACCCGTGGTCACGTGCTCCGTGGCCTCGTTCCACATCGGCGTCCCGCTCTCGGCGAAGACCATCCTCCCGGGATCCACCGGGGGCCTCGTTCCCGGATCGAGGCGGGACGAGAGGTCGGTGCCGTCGACATGCAGGGAGGCGTCGACATCCAGGAGGGAGAGGACGGTGGGGGGAACGTCCACCAGGCTCACGGCGGTGCGGTCCCTCCGACCCTCGGCGATTCCGGGACCGGAGAAGATCAGAGGGATCCGGAGGGCGGCGTCGTGCACGTTGTCCCCGTGCTCGAAGTACAGTCCCCACTCCCCCAGATTCTCGCCGTGGTCCGCGGTGAAGACGACGAGGGCGTCCCGGAGCCGACCGGCGTCGGCGAGGCCGTCGAGGAGGTTCCCGATCTCCGCGTCGGTGTACGCGACCTCGGCCCGGTAGAGCTCCCGGCAGTGGTCCAGGGCCTCGGAGGCGACACCGCCCACGTCGGCGTAGAGTCGGCCCAGCTCGTTCCGGTTCTGTTCGTAGTAGTCGTAGAGTCGGTGGCACTTCTCTGCCGGGCTCCTCTCCTGCCAGGGGACCGGCGGCCGGTACACGAAATGGGGGTCGAAGTAGAAGACCCAGAGGAAGAGGCGCTCGGAGCCCGACTCCTCCCGGATCAGCTCCAGGGCGGCTCGGGTGGTCACGGTGGCCCAGCCCGGCTGGTCGGTCTCGGCGGAGTCGGGGTATCGGTAGAGATCGCCTCCCTGTCTCTCCACGAGATCCCGGTAGCTGACGAATCGGTCGAATCCCTGGTCCAGGCGCTGCTTCGGGCTGGCGGAGTCGTTGGCGCTGACGGCGAGGGTGGTGAATCCCCTGGATTTCAGGATCTCGGCCAGGGTGGTGGCCTCGGTCCGGATCGGGTCTCCCACCTCCCGGGAGCCGTGGCCGCTGGGCCAGAGGCCCGTCAGGAGCGAGCCCAGAGCCGGTGTCGTCCGGGGCATGGGGGCGAAGGCGTTCGGGAAGTAGGTCCCCTCCTCGGCCAGATCGTCGATGACCGGCGTGTCCGCCCGGGAGGCGCCGGCGATTCCCAGGGCGTCCCATCGAAGAGTGTCCACCGAAAGGAGGATCACGTCCCGGGGGGGCGAATCACGCCACGCCCCGAGGCAGCCCGAGAGCAGGATCAGGAGGATTCCCAGGGTCGGGAGGACGGCGAGGAGCCCCCATCCCAGGGGAAAGATCGATCGGTCGACGGGAGCTCTTCTTTGGGTCATGGATCGGAGGGTCGAGACTCCGGAGGACTCTGGGAGGCGGGAGGCGGCTCGATTCGATAGATGTGGAAGGTCCCGGCCACGTAGCCCTGATCGGTCCCCCTCCGGGCCACCTCCTGCCAGAGGGGCAACCAACGCCGGGCGAGTCCGCGGAGACCCCGGTACCCGTAGAGAGTATCCGGAGACGCGGTGAGGATGGCGGGCACGTACTGTTCCACCGTCGTACTGACGGCGTACCATCCCGGCGTGACGGGATCTCCGGGCTCCACGAGCTCCGCGTCGGGGAGATAGGCGGTGAGGACGACCTCGTCGAGGGCGGGGTAGAGGACACGGAGTCCCTCGATCCTCCGTCCTCGGCTCCACCGTGCGAGCTGAACGAAGCTCTGTCGGTACTCGAGATTCCCGGCGGAGAACGCCAGACGGGTCGGATTTCGCTCTCCGAGCCACCAGGTGTTCGTAGCGGACATCCATCTGGGTGTGAGGAGGACCGACTCCAGGGCCAGGACCCCGAGGAGCACCCAGGTCCCTCGACGCCACCCTCGAGCCGCCATCGCCACCGGGAGCAGCAGGAAGGGAAGGACGGGAAGCAGATGGCGGAACCCGAGGTTGTAGTTGGAGCCGACGGCCGCGATCAGGTACGCGGTCACGAAGAGGACGGGGGGCAGGATGCGGCGCCAGTCGAGGGAGCGGTTCATTCTCCCGAGAATCGGGAGGGTGGCGGCGAGGGCGATCAGCAACGCCAGGGGGGTCTTCACCAGGAAGAGCGCGGGGAAATACCACCAGCGCCCCTGGGAGGAGACCGTGCCGAAGGCGTAGGACGGATACACTCCGATCCGATTCTGGGCTCGCACCCCGAGGAACCCGACCGTCCATTGAGCCAGGGTCGGCGACACCTCTTCCAGGGCCAGCAGCTCCTCCTCCCACGGCTCGAGGAGCTCGCCGACGATCAGGGAGCCCCGGCCCCTGACGTAGCTGCGGATCGTGTCGCGACCCACATTCCGGTCGTAGCTCCAGTTGGCGATCGAGTAGAGAGCGTGCACGAAGGCGCAGGCCACGAGCAGCGCGATCCCGAGATCCCGGAGCCGCCGACGCCAGGAGAGGGGAGGCACCGGGAGTAGGAAGGTGATCGCCACCGCCGGAGCCAGGAGGACACCGGAAAACTTCGATCCCAGGGCGACGCCGAAGCTCGCGCCGACGGCCAGGGCCCGGCCGAGCTTCGGCCGTCGCTGCCAGCGCCACAGGGCGAGGACGGTGAGACAGACGCCGAGGGTGAGGGCAGCGTCGGTCTGGAGGATGGTCAGCAGGGGTACCACGCTGAAGGAGAGACCGAAGAGCGGCACCAGGAGCAGGCCGACACAGGGGCCTCCGAACCGGGATCCCAGCAGGTAGCAGGTCAGGAAGAGGGGAAGGACGACGGTGACCAGGAGGACGACGCGGCCCCCGAGGGTGGCACGCCGGAGAAGATCCGGCTGCCGGTGGATCCTCTCCGCGGCCTCCAGGGCTTCGGTGGCGTCGACGGGATCGGCGAGCTCGCGATCCTCGGCCAGGGCGGGGAGCGCTACGAGCAGCTTCACCAGGGGCGGGTGCTCGAGATTGATCCGATTCTGGCCGTACCGGAGGGCCTGATAGCCGGCGAGGAGATGGTAGGCGCCATCTCCGGTGAGAGACTGACCGTCGATGGCGAGAACCTGGAGGGCGAGGAGAAGCACCACCAGAGAGAGGAGGGCGATTCGGCCTCTCCGAGTCCCACAGACCGTCGACTTGCCCTCCTCGCTGTCCGTCATGGCGTCTCGGCGGCGAGCTCGGTCCTCTGGCGGGCGGCTCCGGGGGAGGGACGGAGCGGAGGGACGATTCCCGTCATGCGAGGCGGATGACACCACGCCATGACCGCCAAGATCCTCGGCCCGGCAGGACCGGGACATCGAGAGGACGCTCGGTTCCGCAGCGGCCCCGGCGCCGAGGGATCAGTGTTCGGTGGCGTCGGGATCCACCAGGAGCCAGTCCCAAATCCCCCCGGAATCTTCCTTGAAGATGTCGACGAAGGAAACCCCCAGGCGGAAGACCAGATCGAGGCCGCCTTCTGTGCGTTCCACCCGGTAGGCGGAGGCCCAGCGAACCTCGGCCTCGACGTTGACCGTGTGGTCTCCCCTTCGCAGCTCGAAGAAACAGCGGTCTCCCTGTTCGAACTCTCCCGGGGCCTCGACCGCCATACCCGCCAGGCTCAGATCGAGGACCTTCACGTCGTCGAGGGTCCGATGGGTGGCCCGAATTCCCGGAATTCGGGCTCTTCGAAAACGGCGTCGGTCCTCGACTCGCTCCACGGTCTCCTCGTTCGTCGTCCCTTCTGGCGGGCGTTGGATTTTCCGTAACCATATCAGATTCGGAGCCGGGAGCCAAAGGTCCCCGGCGTCTACCAGGGGCCTCCGGGACACTCTACCCGCGGAATCCCCGTAGCCCCTCGCCCGCGCCGTCTCCCGACGGTCCCCCGACTGTTAGGCTCCCGGTCCGATGGGAACGGGGAGCTCGTGGGTCGATGTCGCCCTCGAAGAGCGGAGCCCGAGGGGAATCGTCGCCCTTCTGGCCCTCTTCCTGGGCAGCCTGGTGGTGGCGGCGGTGATGGCACCGCCCGTCATGCGGTTGGCCCGGGATCTGGCGGAGCTCTGGCCCACCCGTCCGACCCTGTATCTCGCGGAGAAGGAGCTTCCGCGCTATTTCGACCGCCTCCGGTGGTTGGTGGTGCTGGCCGGATTGCCCTGGGTGGCCCGGGCGGCGGGGATCCGGGATCACGTCTCCCTCGGGCTCCGACTGGACGGGGATCGATGGAGGAAGGCCGTCGGCTGGCTTCTCGTCGGCCTGGCAATGGTGGGGTCGATGAGCGGGTTGCAGCTTCTCTTCGGCGGGGCCCGTCTACGGCCGGTAGAGAATGGCCCCGCCCTCCTGGAGACCGTGCTCCTCGCCCTTCTGTCGGCCCTCTTCATCGGGGTCCTGGAGGAGCTCGTGTTCCGGGGCGTCGTGCTTCGGGCGTTTCTCCAGGCTACGGCCTCCGGGGTGTGGGCCATCGTCCTGGCGTCCCTCTTCTTCGCCCTGGTCCA
Source organism: Thermoanaerobaculia bacterium (assembly GCA_033722255.1). Taxonomy (GTDB): domain Bacteria; phylum Acidobacteriota; class Thermoanaerobaculia; order Multivoradales; family JAIOJS01; genus JAWVZJ01. The sequence continues at coordinate 7,262 of JAWVZJ010000028.1, forward strand.
CTTCCAGCGCGTTCCCTCGGACCGATGGAAGGGGGATTCCACCTCGACCACGGCCGATGCACTGGTGGTGGCCTGGGAGAGTCTGAGAGGGTCGGTGAGCCAGATCCGCTGGGATCTGGCTCTGGGCCTCTTCCTCGCGGGATCGATCCTCTGTCTGGTGGCGATGAGCGCCCGGTCGCTGATTCCGGCCATGGCCCTCCACGGTGGGTGGGTCTGGGCGGCTCTCGTCCACCGCCGCCTGGTGGAGACCGGAGGCGGGGGGGGAGTCCGGCTCTGGGGGGGCAGGGCGCTCCTGGACGGCGCGGCACCGTTGGCGTTGTTGGCGGTCCTCCTCGTGGCGGTGGCGCTCCGGGGGAAAGGGGCGCTTCGAGCCCGATCGGCGGTGGAGAGTGCTCCCCCGGGAGGTGGGTCGTGAGGGAGGAAGGCCAGGGAGGAGACTCCGAGCGAGAGCGGGGAACGCCCCGTGAGATCTACCGGCGGCGACGGAGACGATTCGCGGAAAAGAGATCCCGGGCCGAGAGACGCTCCCTGGTGATCTCCTGGTCTCGGCTGGTGACGGCGACCTTGGGCCTGGTTTCCATGATCACGGCGGTGGCCACCGCGTCCGGAGATCCGGCACCCTGGATTCTCCTCACCATCGGAGCGGTCGCGGTCTTCCTGGGCCTGGTCGTCGTTCACGAGAAGGTGCACAAGACCGAGGAACGGTGGAAGGTCCTGATGGAGCTCCAGGACGAGGGTCTGGCCCGCCTCGACCGGGACTGGGACCGGCTTCCTGTCCCCGGGATGGCGCCTCCTCCCGAACGCCGGTCCCTGGCCCGGGACCTCCAGCTCTTCGGAAGAGCGTCGGTGGCCCATCTGTTGGGCACGGTCCAGAGTCCACCCGGACGGAGGACGCTGATCCGATGGCTCCTGTCTCCGGCAGCTCCGGAGGAGATCCGGGAGCGGCAGGAGGCGGTCCGGGGCCTCGTACCGGCGATCCGGCTCCGACATCGTCTCGCCCGGGAGGGACGAGATCTCGGAGAGCTCGAGCCCGAGGTAGAGGACTTCCTGGACTGGGCCGAAGGAGGATCGTGGACCGAGAACCATCCGGTTTGGCTCTGGACGGCCCGGTCGCTCCCTGCCCTGGCCTGGATCTCCGGACTATCGGCCCTGATGGGCTGGACCCCCGCCGCCGTACCCCTGGCCCTCTTCGTGCTCTCCTTCGGGATGGCGAATCTCCTGGCGCGACCGCTCTCGGAGGCCCACGATCGGATCTCGGCCCGGGAGCGTGAGATGGGGGCGTACGCGGCGACCCTCCGGGCCCTCTGGTCTCCGGAGGCCGAAACCGTCCGCCCGGCCCTCCGGGACGAGCTGCGAAAGGGCCTGGAGGCCGAGGAGAGGCCGGCTTGGAGACATCTGGAGAGCCTGCAGCGGCGGCTGGACCTGGCGGACGTCCGATATTCGGGCTCCCTCCGGTTCGTGCTGAACATCCTGTTCCTGTGGGATGTCCACACTCTCTGGCTCCTGGAGGAGTGGCAGGCCGGGGTCGGCTCCCGTGTCCAGGGCTGGCTCGAGCGGCAGGGCGAGCTGGAGGCCCTTTCGGCCCTCGCCACCCTGGCCTTCGAGGAGCCGGAGTGGTCCTTCCCCCGGGTCGACCCCTCGATGGACCGGATGATCGGACACGATCTCGCCCACCCCCTCCTTCCGGCCTCCACCCGGGTGGCGAACGACGTGACGGTGGGACCTCCGGACACGGTGCTCCTGGTCACCGGATCCAACATGTCGGGCAAGAGCACGCTCCTCCGGGCGATCGGGGTCAACGTGGTCTTGGCCCAGGCCGGCGGACCGGTCTGTGCCGCCGGGCTGGAGCTGCCGCCCTCGGAGCTCGCGACCTCGGTCCTGGTGGAGGACTCCCTGGAGGAGGGGATCTCCTTCTTCATGGCCGAGGTGCTCCGGGTTCGGGAGGTGATGGAGGCGGCGGAGGAGGCCTCGGACCACGATCGACGCCTGCTCTTCCTCCTGGACGAGATCCTCCGGGGCACCAACAGCGCCGACCGGAGGGTCGCCGTCCGGGAGGTGCTGAGCCGCCTGGTGGAGCTCGGGGCGATCGGAGCCGTCTCCACCCACGATCTGGCCCTGGCCGAGGACGAGGCGGTCGGGGATCTGTTGATTCCCGTGCACTTCCGGGAGACGATCCATCCCGGAGCCGAGGACGAAGAGCCGCCGATGACCTTCGACTACCGCCTCCGTCCCGGGGTGGCCCCCACGACGAACGCGTTGCAGCTGTTGGAGATGTTCGGTTTACCGTCGTGACCGGTTCCCGAGGGCGAGCTCCTCGCTCTCGGAGGATCCCCGGGCCGCGGAGGATCGTGTGGCCACCAGAGTCACCCGGAGCTCGACCTCGTCCCGGTTCTTGACTGCCCCGAAGGCGGCCTGGTAGGGCTCGATGCCGTAGTCGGACTGGAGGAACCGGAAGCTCGTCTCCCCCCGGAGAGTTCCCTTCTCCCGGTCGATCCGGGTCCGGGCCACGAGCTCGACGGTCCGGGTGGTTCCGTGGAGGGTGAACCGCCCCACGACCCGATACTCTCCGTCGTCCATCGTCTCGATCCGGGTCGACTCGAAGCGGATCTCCGGGTACCGGTCGACGTGGAGCTGACCCTCTCCCTCCATCGTCTGCTGGATCTCCCGGCGGGAATCGTCCTCCATCGGCTTCAGGTCGAACCGACTTCGGAGCGCTGTCTCGTCCGCCTCCAGAGAGGTGGCGTCCACGGAGACCACGATGGAGCCCTCCGAGGGTCGCTTCGGGTCCAGATCCACCGACCCCGAGATCTCGGTGGCACGGATCACGTGATCGTGGGCCAGCCCCTTGGCGATTCCGGCCTTGAAGACCCGGAGGATCAGGGAGCTCTTCCGAGGATCCACCTCGTACATCGCGGCTCGACCCTCGGTGACGGACGAACAGAGGAGGACGATCAGAGTGGAGAGGATGGCGAGTTTCGATTTCACGGGGGCGGCCTTCGTGTCCTGGTCCTGTTCCTGGTCCGGGCTGGACTCTCTGTCCAGGGAGTGGCCAACTCTTTCGTTTCGGGCAACGGGTCCGGGGTCGGGTACAAGCCGGATCTCGCGATCGTCGGTGCCTTCAGACCCGGGAACGGTTCGATCCCATTCGCTTGCCTCGTGTGGCGGGCAAACCGCCTCCCTGGACCGCGATCCATCCACCTCATCCTATAATCCGGGTCGTGAGCTCGGTTCGCCTCGGCAGAAGGGGACTCCTCGCCACGGCCGTCTGCCTGGTTCTCGGGGCCGGTCTCTGGCCCCAGCTGATGCCGGCGCCGCACGACGGAGTCCTGCACGGCTCGGAGGGGGTCGCTTCCTGGACCGCCGAGAGCGGCTGTGCGGAGAGGCATCCTCCCGGTTTCGACTCCCTGCGGGGGAAGCGGCTGGAAGCCTGCCCGGGTTGCCTGGGACATCTCCAGCAACGAATGGCACCGACCGCGATGGAGACCCCGTCGGTTTCGGTGGTCGTCACCCTCCGGACACCGGGGGTCTCCGGCGCTTTCCAGCACCCGGCCCTCGGCGGTCTGCCCTACCGCCGCGGCCCCCCGATCCTCTGATCCTCCCTCGTTTCCGGAGGCCCATCGGTTGTCGATCGACCGATCCCGGGCTCTGGATCCAGAACAACCGATCCGAGGAGTACGGACCATGTCATCGAAGACCCTTTCCCTGGTCGCGGGCATCTTGCTCGCGGCCGCGCCGGCCCTGGCGGGCTCCTCCTCCGGGGCCACCGCCGAGGAGCTCCAGCGTCAGATCCAGGAGCTCCGAGACCATTACGAACGACGTCTGAACGAGCTCGAGAGGAGGATCCGGGAGCTCGAGGCCCGGGAGGAGCCCCCGGCCCCCGAGGCCGTGGAGACCGAAGAGGATCGGGAGCTAGAAGGCCTCCTGGCGGCGGCGGAGGAGGCCGCCCGGGGGGCTCCCGAGGTCCCGGAGGCACCCCCGGCTCGGGAGCCGGAGGCGGGCAGGGAGCGAGCCCTCAACGAGCTCAACCCCGAGATCTCCTTCACCGGCGACGTCGTGGGGTTCACGACCTTCGGTGAGAACGACTTCAACGAGCGGGAGTTCGAGCTGGACTTCCAGTCGGCGTTGGATCCGTTCTCCATCACGAAGTGGACCATTGCCTTTTCTCCCCACGAGGGGGTCGACGTCGAAGAGGGATACATCGCCTACTCGGGACTCCTTCCGGGCCTGACCCTCCGGGGAGGCAAGATGCGCCAGAGCTTCGGGGTCCTGAACCGCTGGCATCTCCACGCCCTGCCCCAGCCGGAGTATCCCTTGGTGGTGCAGAGCTACCTCGGCGAGGAGGGCCTGGTGCAGACGGGACTCTCCGCGGAGTGGTTGCTTCCCCGACCCCTGGCCAGCGCCAACGAGCTGACCCTCCAGGTCATGGACGGCTCGGCGGAGCCCTTCGGCGGAGAGTCCTTCGATGATCTGACCGTCCTCGGTCGGTTCAAGAGCTTCTGGGACCTCTCTCCCGCCACCTATCTGGAGTGGGGTCTCTCCGGGATCGTGGGAAAGCCGGAGGGAGCGGACGAGACCCGGATCTGGGGAACCGATTTCACCTTCAACTGGCAGCCTCCTCAGCGAGCCAAGTACCGGGAGATCACCTGGCGTACCGAGCTGCTTCTCTCCGAACGGGACGACCCCTTCGGCGAACGCCGGGAGGCCCTGGGCGGATACAGCTATCTGGAGGGGCTCGTGCGGCGGAACCTGTGGGTCGGAGCTCGCTACGACTGGCTCGAGGATCCCCTGGCTCCGGAGACGGAGCGATGGGCGATCGAGCCCTACGTGAGCTGGTGGCAGAGCGAGTACGTGCGGCTCCGGGCCGCCTACCGGTTCCTGGACGACGATGCCGCGATCGAGGAGGAGGATCGGTTCCTTCTCCAGATCACCTGGGCCGCCGGACCCCACAAGCACGAGAAATATTGAGGAGCCCGACCATGCGTACGATCCTTCCTATCGTCGTTTAGATTCGTGTGACCGGTACGGGGCGGGGCCGGGCCGCAGCCCCCCCCCGCCGGCCCTCCCCACCACTAAACCCCCCCCGCCCGCGGGCGCCCCCCCCCCCCCGGCCGGCGGCGTCCGCGACCGCGTGGTGGTGCGTGAACAGCAGGGTCTGCGTCCGGTCGCCGAGCGCGGCGAGCACCTCCAGTCCGGCGGACGTGCGCTCCCTGTCGAAGCTGGCGAGCAGGTCGTCGCCGACGAAGGGAAGCGGCCCCGCCGTTGCGCAATGGCGCTCGACGGCGGCGATCGCGCCGTCGGGAGGAGCCTCCGCCCGTCCCGCGGCGGAGAATGCGGCAGCGCTCGCGCGGGTTTGACTCTCGCTCGCATCTCCGGTGCAGCGAGGCCCGTCGCACCGGCTTTTGCGGCGGGCCCCGAGGCCGTATCCTGACAGCCGTGGGTGGAAAACCGTTGCCGATAGGTGCCCCATGCCGAGATCGAAGAAGCCGGCCGAAGGACGCAAGCCGCCGCAGGCCCCGCGCCAGCCGAGCAGGAAGAAGGCGGCGCCGAAAGAGTCCGAGCCCTACCGCGAGGAGGAGAACTTCGAGCACACGCTTCGCCGCCTCGTGATCGCGCGCGACGGGCTCGGCCGGTCCTGAGCGGAGGGGCACGGTCCGCCCCGACGGTCCGCGGGCGACGCAGCCCGGCAACCGCGGCGGCCGCCCCCGGCCCGTCGCTCAGTATCTCCGCTGCTGGCGCCGGATGGCGGCGGCGGCCTCGGACGCGCGCGCCGCCTGTCCCAGCGTATGCACGTCGCGGCGCGCCAGCAGCGGCAGCATGCTGAGAAACAGCCACGCGGTGACGCGCGCGTCGCCGAGCGCCGTGTGCCGCGTGCCGGGCTCGAAGCCGATGCCGTAGCGCGTCGCCAGCGCGTCGAGCGTGTGGTCGGGGCTGTCGGGCTCGAGGAAGGCCGAGAGGAGGACCGTGTCGAGCACGGGGTTGTCGAAGCTGACGCCCGCCGTCTCCTCGGCGCCGCGCAGGAAGGCCATGTCGAAGGCGGCATTGTGCGCGAC
>JAWVZJ010000029.1:0-13242 GCA_033722255.1 Thermoanaerobaculia bacterium
AAGATACCCGAGGGAGAGGGTAGATTGGTATGATCGGTGGTGGCCGAATGGAGACTGGAGAGACCCACTCCCCCGCGGAGATCGATGCCGCCTCGGAGGCGTACGGATCCGAGCTCCGGGCTTTCCGCCGTCTCCGCCTGGCGGCGGTGGTCGCCCCGCTGATCCTCGTGGTGCTGATCGCCACCTCCCACGGTCTCCTGGATCCGCAGCTGAGCCCCTGGGTGAAACGCCTCCTGGTGGGCTCCATCGCCTTCGTGTTGATCGCGGTCTTCTACGATCAGGTCTTCGATCGGCTGGCGGATCTGCAGCACGAGCTCACCCGTCAGAATCGGGAGCTCCTGGCCCTCCATCAGGCCGGCTTGGCCGTGGTGGCCGACCTTTCTCTTGACAGCGTCCTCCAGAAGGTCGTGGACGGGGCCCGGGCGTTGATCGGGACCCGGTACGGAGCGATTTCGGTGGTCGATGACGAGGGAAGGATCCGCTCCTTCGTCACCTCGGGAGTGCCCGAGGGGCTCCACGAGAAGATCGGAGAGCCGCCCCGGGGACGGGGATTGCTCGGCGTGGTGCTGGAGCAGGGAGAGCGCCTGCGCCTGGACGATCTGGCCAGAGATCCGCGGTCGGCCGGCTTCCCCCCGCATCATCCGGAGATGCAGACGCTGCTCGCCGTCCCCGTACCGACCCGGGGATCCTACCGGGGGAATCTCTACCTGAGCGAGAAGGACAACGGGACGCGATTCACGGAGGAGGACGAGGAGACCCTGGTCCGGTTCGCCAGTCAGGCCGCCGTCGCCATCGACAACGCCTATCTCCATCGGCAGGTCCGGGAGCTCGGAGCGGCCCAGGAGAGGATCCGGATCGCCCACGAGATGCACGATGGGCTGGCCCAGGTCCTGGCCTACGTCAATACCAAGGCCCAGGTGGTCCGGGAGCATCTGCGCCAGGGGAATCCGGACGTGGCGGAGGAGCATCTGGGCCAACTGGCCGAGGCGTCCCGGTCCTGCTACGCCGACGTCCGGGGACAGATCCTGGAGCTCCGGACGGCGGCGGATGCCGAGAAGAGCCTGGCGGAAGGGGTCGAGGATTTCGTCTCGGCCTGGGCGGCACAGGCGGGAGTGACCCCCGACGTCGACGTCACCCCCGACATCGGCCTCCCTCCGGACGCCGAGCTCCAGGTCCTGCGAATTCTCCAGGAGTCCCTGACCAACGTCCGCAAACACGCGGAAGCTTCCCACGTCACCGTCCGGCTCCTCCGGGAGGAAGAAACCGTCCGCCTGGTCGTGGTGGACGACGGCCTCGGCCTGGGCGAGACCCACGAGCGAGACGTCGGCAGACCCCGTTTCGGCCTCACCACAATGCGGGAGAGGGCGGAGTCTGTGGGAGGAGAGCTGGAGCTGACGTCGAGCCCGGGAGAGGGGACCCGGGTGGAAGTCGAGATCCCCTTGAAGAAACGGAAGAAAACCCCGCCCATGACGGGAGGGAAGGAGAGAGCGCATGCGGCTACTCATCGCTGACGATCACGCCCTGTTTCGGGACAGTCTCAGGAGTCTCCTGGAGGCCAAGGGACACCAGGTGATCGGGGAGGCCAAGACCGGGGCGGAGGCGGTCGAGCTCACCAGGAGTCTCGATCCCGACGTCGTTCTCATGGATCTCTCCATGCCCGAGAAGGGGGGACTGGAGGCGACCCGGGAGCTCCTGGAGGAGGACGAGGACCGGAAGATCGTGGTCTTGACGGCCTCGACGGAGGACGACGACCTTTTCGAAGCTCTCCGCGCGGGGGCCCAGGGCTACCTGCTGAAGGATCTGGAAGCGGACGCGTTCTTCGATCTCCTGGACGGGGTGCTCCGGGGCGAGCCGGCCCTGACTCCCGACCTCTCCCGGAAGGTCCTCCGGGCCTTCGCGGACGGCGATCGGGAGGCGGCCGCCGACGAGGACCCGGATGCCCTCACGGACCGGGAGCTCGAAGTCCTGGAGACCATGGTGGGGGGAGTGACCTCGAACCGGGCCCTGGCCCTCCGCCTGGGGGTTTCGGAGAACACCATCAAGTTTCACGTGCGGAATATCCTGGACAAGCTTCACCTCCACGATCGGGCCCAGGCCGTGAGCCACGCGCTTCGCCACGGGCTGGTGGATCTGGAGGAGCTCGAGGAGGAGGCCTCCGAGGAGGCCTGAGGCCCCGGAGGGCTCCGGTCCAGGATCTTCAGTCCAGCCCGGACAGGGCCAGGCCGATCTCCTCCAGGAAGGAGTCGAGATCCGAGCCCGAGAAGGGGAGCATCTTCGGCAGACGGTGGGCCCGGTTCTCCAGCCAGGACGGGCATCGGTCCGACGCCCGGGCCGCGGCCGCGATCCGTCGCCAGCGGTTTCTCCACCGACGGTCGTATTCGACCAGCGGTTCCCGTGAGTCCGCTTCCAGAGCCACGGCGATCCGATCCCCCAGGTCCGCGGCCTCCTGCAGCCCGAGGTTCATGCTCTGGACCCCCAGGGGACACCACAGATGGGCGGCGTCTCCCGCGAGCCAGGCCCCTCCCCGTCCGTAGGCTTCGACGAGACACTCCTCGAAGTTCACGACGGTGGACCAGAGGATCTCCTCGACCTTCGAGGGCTCGAGCCACGGACTCCGTTCGGTCAAGAAGTTTCGAAGGCGTTCCTTCGGGTAGCGGGGAAGCACTCCGGCCGGCTCCCAACGGGCCCGGCTCTTGAACCGCTCCTCGAGGAGCTCCCGGCCGGGAGAGATCTCGAACGTACAGCGCCAGCGGCCGGAGCCCAGGGGCCACAGGACGGAGACCGAATCCGAGGAGAGGACCAGGTGGACCGTGTCTTCATCGGGAACGTCGGCGAGGATCTCGAACATCGCGAAGCCCCGGGGAGAGCCGAATCTCTCCAGCTCCAGGTCCAGGGCACGACGGACCGTGGACCCGTGGCCGTCGGCCCCCACCACGAAGCTCGACTCGACGGCTCGAGTCTCCGCGACCATCGTCACTACGGTTCCCGGCGTGAACCCGGAGGCCGCCGTCTCGATGGTCTCCACGGTGGACCGGCATCCGGAGCCGTCGACCTCCAGCGCTGCCAGCCGATGGGCCCAACGGATCGGGCACGTCATCTCCTCCAGTCGGTCCCGGAGGGCGCGCTCCAGGTCCGCCTGGGGCAGGACCCGGAGAGGGCGGGGCCCCGGCGCCCCAGGGGAGAGCTCGATCGTCTCCCGTCGACCCTTGCCCTCGTAGAGGGCGATCCTGTTCACTGGATGGGCTTCTTCGGCCAGACCCTCCAGCCCCATGCTCTCCAGGAGGTCCAGGGTCTCCGGATGGAGACCCAGGGCGTAGCTTCGGCCGGCGAGCTGCCGCTGGGTCTCGATCAGCTCGAACTCCACCTCCTGTCGGCGGAGGCGCAGGGCGGCCAGAAGACCCACCGGCCCGGCGCCGACGAGGAGAACGGGAATCTCGTGCTTCATGCCTTCACCTGATCGATTGACGGAGCGATCTTAGGACATGGTTCCGGGAGGTCCAACCCCTGTCGGGAGGGGAGCTCGACCCACCCTAGCGGGTGGCATCTCGGCTCGGGCCCGGATCCTCCAGGAGGTGTCGGTCCCGGGACGGGTCGATCGGTGCTCTTTCCTCTCCGCCCGCGAGCCGGTAACCTTCGCTTCCCGGAACCTTCCCCCGGAGGGATTCGGAGTCCACCATGATTCAAGAGCTCTTCAAGATCGGCCCTCTGACCATCAGCCCCTTCGGGGTGATGTTGATGCTGGCCTTCCTGGCGGCCTATTTCCAGCTCGCCTGGGGAATGAAGAGGCTCGAGGCCGGAGACGCCGAGGATGCCAGCGCAGTGATGTTGTGGGCCGGTTTTGCCGGGATCGCCGGGGGCAAGATCTACTACGCCGCCCTCTACGGCGACTGGAGGCTCCTGTTCGAGCGCTCCGGGATCGTCTGGTATGGTAGCTTCCTCGCGGGGACGGCGGCGGTCCTCTGGGTGATGCGCCGTCGGGGGCTCCCTGGATGGCTGACGGCCGACGCCGCGGCTCCGGGTCTGGCCATCGGCTACGCAGTGGGACGGATCGGATGCTTCCTGGTGGGTGACGACTACGGGATTCCGACGGATCTCCCCTGGGCGGTGGCTTTCCCCCGGGGCCTTCCCCCGACTCAGGCCTACTTCCTCCGGGAGGAGTTCGGCGTTCCCGTCGATCCCAGTCTGCCCGGCGACGCCCTCCTGACGGTCCACCCCACGCAGCTCTACGAGACGGGGCTGGCCCTGGGGATCTGGGCCGTCGGTCTCCTGATCCTGAGACGGCAACGGAGGGCCGGAGTGACCGTCTTGACCGTGGTGGGATTGATGGCGGTCGAGCGTTTCGGGGTGGAGTTCTTCCGGGCCAAGGACGACCGCTTCTTCGGCGGCTTCACCCTGGCGCAGATCATCAGCGTCGTCCTGGTGGCGGCGGTCGGGGTTCTCGCCTGGCGCCGATTCGGAGAGAGGCGGCGATCCGGAGTCCCGGTACCCGACGGCGGAAGGAGGGGGTCGTGACGGAAGCTCCTCCCCGGCTCCTGACCGTGGCGGGCTCCGATTCCGGAGGCGGTGCCGGCATCCAGGCCGATCTCAAGACCTTCGACGCCCACGGGGTCTACGGAATGACCGCGATCACGGCGGTGACCGCCCAGAACACCCGGGAGGTCGCCGCGGTCGAGATCCTGGCCCCCGGGATGGTTCGGCTCCAGATCGACGCCGTGTTCGAGGACATCGGAGTGGACGCCGTCAAGATCGGCATGCTCGGTTCCGCCGGGGTGGTCCGGGTGGTGGCGGATCGGCTCCGGGAATGGGAGGCCTCTCCCGTGGTCCTGGACCCGGTGATGGTGGCCAAGAGTGGAGACACCCTGCTGGAAGAGGACGCCATCCAGGCCCTGAAGGAGGAGCTGGTTCCGACCTGCTCCCTCGTCACGCCGAACACGCCGGAGCTCGAACGCCTCGCCGCCCTTCCCACGACGACCGAGGCGGAGAGGGTGGAGGCGGCGATCGCCCTGGCGGCGAGCGGTCCCGCCGTCCTGGCCAAGGGGGGGCACGATGCCGGAGAGACTGTGGTGGATCTCCTCGTTCTGCCCACCGGGGAGGTCCGGCGGTACGAGCACCGGCGGGTCGACACGCGATCGACCCACGGGACGGGTTGCACCCTCTCCTCGGCCATCGCCGCCCGGCTGGCGTCGGGAGCTTCCCTGGAAGAGGCCGTCGCCGGGGGGATCGGCTATCTGCAACGGGCCCTGACCGACGCGTTCCCCCTCGGGGAAGGTCACGGTCCGGTGAATCATTTCGTGTCCGCCACCGGGGAGGATCGGGGATGAGCAGGTTGGATCTCCTCGTCGTGGGCGCCGGACCGACGGGCATCGCCATCGGCGCCGCCGGCGTGAAGGAGGATCTGGACCTCCTTCTGGTGGAGCGGGGGACGCTCTGCGACGCCATCCGTCGGTATCCCACGGACCTGGAGTTCTTCACCACACGAGAGCTCCTGGAGATCGCGGACATTCCCTTCACCATCGCCGAGGCCAAGCCCACTCGGCGACAGGTCCTCGCCTACTACCGGGAGGTGACCCGGAGCTACGATCTCCCTCTCGCCCTTCACGAGGAGGTCACGGAGATCGGTCCTCGGCCGGGTGATGGGTTCGAGGTCTCGACGCGGGCCCGGACGGGAGAGCGCTCCTACCGCGCCCGGGCCGTAGCCCTGGCTTCGGGGTATTTCGGCCGTCCCCGGCGACTCGGGGTCCCCGGGGAGGATCGACCCTGGGTCTCGTCCCGATACCGGGAGCCCTACGGCCACTTCGGGGACCGGGTCCTGGTGGTGGGAGCCGGCAACTCGGCCGTGGAGACGGCCCTGGAGCTCTTCCGCTGGGGGGCGGAGGTGACGATGGTCCACCGAGGTGGGGAGATCAAGGAGGGGGTGAAGTACTGGCTCCGCCCCGACATCCGGAACCGGATCCACGAGGGCTCGATCCGGATGCTCTGGAACAGCGAGGTCGTCGCCTTCGACGAGACCGGCGCCCGGATCCGGAGCCCGGACGGGGAGAATCATCTCGCCGTCGACGCCGCCTACGTGCTCATCGGGTATCTCCCGGAGCTCGGCCTGGCAGAGCGAGCCGGTGTGGCCATCGACCCGGAGACCCTCCAGCCCGAGGTCGACCTCCAGACCCTGGAGTCGAACGTCCCGGGGTTCTACATCGCCGGGACCCTGATCGCCGGTCGGTTCACGGACCGGATCTTCATCGAGAACTCCCGGGACCACGGTCCCCGGATCGTGGAGGATCTGGTGAAGAAGCTCCGGATCGAAGCGCCGCTGGCCTGAATGCGAGGCTCCCCTCCGATCCTTCTCGGGGCCGATGTCCCTGGATCCGTACAGAACGCCGTCGGAGAGGTCCAGGGGTGTCCTCCGGAGGAGACGCTTTCGCCGGCTCGCCCGGGGAAGGAGGTCCGTGGTACCGGGGTCTCCGGTCGGGCACGGGTCTTGCGAGCACATACTGCGTCTCGAGCGACAGCTCCTCCTTCGTCAGACTCCGAAACCGACCGCGGGACCGATCGATGAGAAAATCCTGTTCCAGACTGTGTCGAGGCGCCGTGTTGACGGCCTCGTTTCTCCTCCTCACGGGAGCGGCCTCCCGGCTCGGAGCCCAGAGCGAGCTCCCCGGCGTCTTCGGAGAGGTCCTGGACGTTCGGGTGGTCGACGTGGAGGTGGTGGTCACCGGCCCCGACGGGAATCGCGTCCGGGGCCTGAACCGGGAGGACTTCCGCCTCGTCGTGGACGGGGAGGAGACCTCGATCGATTACTTCACCGAGGTCCGGGGCGGTGTGTCGGTGGAGGAGGGTGCTGGCCCCGGACCCGACGATGGGTTCCGGCCCGGGGAGCCGGTGGGAACCAGCTACCTGATCTTCATCGACGATTTCTTCTCCGTCGCCCGGGACCGGAACGAGGTTCTGGATTCCCTCGAAAAGCAGGTCGGCGGCCTGAGACCGAACGACCGGATGGCCGTGGTCGCGTTCGACGGGAACGAGCTCGAGATGTTGACGACCTGGACCCGGAACCCGGCGGCCCTCGAGCGAGCGTTGAAGGAGGCTCGCCGGAGGACGTCGTACGGATTGCAGCGGTTGGCAGAGCGGCGCCAGGGAGCGGATCGGGACCTCGGGCGGGGCTTCGGTCGGACTCCGTCGGTGGGTCGAAGAGACCTGGGGATCGACGAGGAGCACTATGCCCGGCTCCTCCAGGAGCAGATCCAGCGATCGGTGATCGCGGCCTCGGCCACACTGCGGGCCTTCGCCTCGCCCCCCGGTCGGAAGGTCATGGTCCTGCTGTCCGGCGGTTGGCCGTTTCGACCCGCGGACTACGTGGCCGGGGAGTTCGCCCGGGGTACGTTGGAAGTGGACGTCGAGGGAGGCGAGGAGCTCCTCCGCCCCCTGACGGACACGGCGAACCTCCTGGGATACACCCTCTATCCGGTGGACGTTCCCGGCCTGGTCAGCACGGGGCCCGACGCGAGCCAGGCCGTGCCTCGGGAGATCGACTACAGCTTCCGGGAGCGGGAAACCCACTCCACCTTGAGCTTCCTGGCCGAGAGAACGGGAGGCCGGGCCATGCTCGATTCCCGACGTATGAGCGCCATGGAGGAAGTGGTCCGGGACACCCGCACCTACTACTCCCTGGGGTTCACCCTGGATCGGGAGGGCGACGATCGCCACCACGACATCCGGGTGGAGCTGCGGAATCCTCGCCTCCGGGCACGTTATCGGGATGGATTCGGTGATTTCTCCCGACGAACCGAGGTGACCATGGCCATGGAGAGCGGCCTGCTCTTCGGGAACGCTCCCAGCACCGGGCGGCTCGGTCTGCGCCTGGGCGAGCCGGTCCGGGCCGGGTTTCGGCGGGTGGAGCTCCCGATCGCGGTGGCGATTCCCCTGGAGCGGCTGACCTTCGTCCCGGTGGGCGACGAGCTCGTGGCCGAGGTGGAGCTCCGGCTGGCCGTCCGGGACGAGAACGGGGACACGGCGCCGATCCCCGTCATTCCCTTGACTCTTCGTCGCCAGGAGAGGCCGGAGGAAGGCGACGTGGAGGCCTTCCGGACGAGCTTGAAGCTCCGGAGGGTGGATCACGAGCTCGTGGTCTCGATCTTCGAGCCTGTCAGCGAGTCGCTGCTCTCCGCCCGGGCCGAGATCGATCTCTGACCAGTCCACGGAACCCCTCTGCCCGTATAATCCCGGTACGATGATCCCAGCACCCAGTCACCGAGCCCTCGTCCTGTCGCTGCTCGCGGCCCTCTTCCTGGTCGGAACCTTCTCCGCCCGAGCGCAGGAGGAACCCACGGACGCCCCGGAGGAGCAGCCGTTCTTCGAGACCGTGGACGTCAACGTCGTCAACGTCGACGTCTTCGTCACCGACAAGAAGGGGAATCCGATCCTGGATCTCGAGAAGGACGACTTCGAGATCCTCGAGGACGGTCGGACGGTGCCGATCACGAACTTCTACGCCGTCCGGGGAGAGCGTCCCGAGGCCCCCAGACCCGGAGCCCGGGTGCCGCGGGAGGCCCGGGAGAAGGCCGAGCCGGCTGCGGACGAGAGGATCGACGAGGCCCAGCGCCTCTATCTGATCGTCTTCGTGGACAACTTCAACATCAAGCCCTTCAACCGGAACCGCGTGTTCCGGGAGCTGCGTCAGTTCCTGAGAGACACGATCGAACGGGGGGACAAGGTCATGCTGGTGACCTACGACCGGACCCTGGAGACTCGGGTCTCCTTCACCGGCGATCCCGGCGTGATCAATCGGGCCCTGCTCGAGATCGAGGAGGAGACGGGCTACAACGTGCACCGGGACTCCGAGCGTCGGGAGGTCCTCCGGAGCATCGAGGAGAGCGATCGTTACCTGACTCCCCTCCAGCGGGTCCGGACCTACGCGGAGTCGTACTACAGCGACGTCCAGTTCACCCTCGACGCCATGCGGGACCTGATCTCCAGCCTCGGTGGGCTCCCCGGCCGGAAGGCGATGGTGCACGTGAGCGACGGCATTCCGATGATCCCCGGGGAGGATCTCTTCGTCGCCATCCAGGAGAAATTCCAGGCCACCTCCATCCTGTCGGAGATCCGACAATACGACACCAGCCGGCGATTCGAGGAGCTGGCGCGCCACGCCAACGCCAATCGGGTCACCTTCTACACCATCGACGCCGCTGGCCTCCGGACACAGACCAACGTGTCGGTGGAGGCCAGCACCCCCGGGGTGGGGATGATGGTCCATCACACCTACGTCCACAACCTCCAGGCACCACTGCTCAAGCTCGCCGAGGACACCGGCGGACAGGCGATCATCAACTCCAACTTCGTCGGGGACGATCTGATGGAGGTGGCGAAGGACTTCGACTCCTACTACTCTCTCGGCTACCAGCCCGCCCACGCCGGAGACGGTCGCTACCACCGGATCCGGGTCCGGGTGGACCGGGAGGGAGCCAAGGTCCGACACCGGACCGGATACCGGGACAAGAGCCTCAGCCAGCGGATGAGCGACACCACCATGGCGGCTCTGGTCTTCGGCGAGCAGTCCAACCCCATGGGGCTCGACCTCCGGGTCGGGGAGGCGGTGCCTCAGACGGAGGGTCGCCACTACACGGTACCGGTGACCGTGGAGATCCCCCTGGATCGGCTCACGATGGTCCCGGTTCGGGAGAGCCACGAGGCCCGGGTGCAGCTCTTCGTAGCGGCCCTGGATTCGGAGGGCGGCACCTCCCCGGTCCAGAACACCCGGGTACCGATCCGGATCCCCAGTGAGGAGCTGGAGAGGGCCCGGACGCAGAGCTGGGCCTACGAGATCCCCCTCCTGATGCGCCGGGGACGGCAACGACTGGCCGTCGGCCTCCACGACGATCTCGGTGGCGACACCTCCTTCGTGACCAAGAGCTTCGTGGTGGGATCGTCGTGAGACGGCGCCGACGAGAGTGGAAGGAGCTCCTGGCGGCCCTGGGACGAGCCTTCGGGCGCGTTCTGGGGGCGGAGCTGGGAGCCCTCCGGGACGACTTCCTCCGGGACGGAAAGCATCTCGGATGGGGCGTCGGATTCGTCGTCGCCGCCGGGGCCCTGGGAGCCTGGAGCCTGGGAGTCCTCACCGCCCTCGCCATCGCGGTCCTGGCCATCTGGCTTCCCCTTTGGGGTGCCATCCTCGTCGTCCTGGGCGTGCTCCTGGCGGTCATCGCCGTCCTCCTCCTCCTGGCCCGGAGCCGATTCCGTCGCCTGGAGAGTCCGGCGGTGAGGATCCAGGATCGGTGGGAGGATCATCGGCGTTGGTGGGACGAGCGGATCCTGGGAGAGCCGGAGCGGTCCCCGAGCCTGGAGGAGGGATCGGAGGAGAGATGAGCCGAGCGAAGAAAGATCGTGTCGAACGGAGCCGTCGAGAGTTCGAGGAGCGACTGGAGGACGTGCGGAGCGCCGTGCGCCGGGAGGTCGGCTTCTCCCCCCGGAAGCTGGGATGGTTGGTTCCGATCGCCGCCCTCTCGGTGGGAGTCGCCCTGGCCGTGAAGTCCCGGAAGAGCGGCGACTGAACTCCTGTTTCGGCCGGGCTCGTCCAGCGGGCGCGCCGACCAATGGACTGCGCGTGGGCCCCTACTCCGGAGGGGAGTCCTCTTCCAGCAGAGACCAGCGGACCTCCACCGGGTCCCCCGGGCTCACGTTCCAGGTCGCGGCCAGGGATTCGCCCGGGAGAGAGATCTCCAGCGTCCCCAGGGATCCGACCAGGAGACCCGCCTCCCCGGGGTCGAGCTCGTCGTAGTGGCTGACGATCCGTTCGGCGTGATGGGCGCCGATCCAGGTCCGGGCCCTCTCCACTCCTTCCAGCCATTCGGCCGGGATGTTCGTCACCAGATTCCCGAATCGGTCGACGTGCACGACCCGGCCCCGGAGGTGATCGCCGTCCCGCCGAGGATCGAGAGTGTCCAGACGTACCGGATCGTCGATCTCCGGGCCCAGCTCGTCGATCGGCTCGCCGCGGACGAGAGCTGCTGCCACCGGGGCGAATCGATCCCGTCCGTGGAAGGTGGCTCCGGGGAACTCGAGATAGAGATCCGATCGCTCCACCCCGAGGATCCGTCCTTCGTCGAGAACCGGCTCGAGGACCCCGTTGTCCGGACCCACGAACCGATGACCGTCCCGGTCCACAACCAGGATCCTGCGGTCGCTGCCCACGCCCGGGTCGACGACGACCAGATGGACCGTCGGCGAGGGAAAGGTCTCCCAGGCCGCTCCGAGGACGAAGGCGCCGGTGGCGATGGCTCCGGGCTCGATCTCGTGGGTCAGGTCGACGAGCTGCAGCGGCTCCCGGGTCAACCGGAGGAGAGTCCCCTTCACCGCTCCCACGTAGTAATCTCGGACTCCGAAGTCGGTCAGAAGGGTGACGATCTGCATGGGGTTTCCTCGGACGGGGTCGGCGTGACGGTGGAGGACGGCAACACGATTGGCCCCTGGATTGTAGAAGGGCCGGCGGTATGATCGACGCGATGAGCGACTCCTGCGTGCTGATGTTCACGAAGCCGGCGGTCCCCGGACGGGTGAAGACCCGCCTGATCGGCGAGCTGAGCCCGGACGACGCCGCCGACCTCCACCAGGCGTTTCTCTCCGACCTCCGGCGGCGACTCAAGGAGGGGTCCTTTGCTCTACGCCTGGCCTGGGACCTGGAAGCGGACGAGACGATCCCCCCTGGCATGGCGCCTTCGTTTCCCCAGGAGGGAGCGACCCTGGGAGACCGGCTGTACCGAGGTCTCACCCGGGTCGTCGGAGATCACGCCTACGTGGCGGCCGTCGGCAGCGACCATCCGGAGCTTCCTCTCGCCCGGGTGGAGACGGCGTTCCAGTGGTTGAGGAACGGTGCGGACGTCGTGCTGGGGCCGGCCTCGGACGGCGGCTACTACCTGATCGGGACCCGCCGGGAGACGCTGCATCCCCGACTGTTCGAGGAGATCCCCTGGAGCACGGCGGAGGTCCTGGCTCGTACCGAAAACCGGATCGCGGAGCTGGGCCTCGAGGCCCGATTGCTTCCAGCGGGCGAGGACGTGGATACCCCGGCGGATCTCCGGAACCTCGCGGACCGGATCCGCCGGGAGGAGCCCGACGATCTTCCGGCGACGACGGCGATTCTGAGAAGGATCGGTTTCCTCGAAGAGGAGGTCGAGCCGTGAAAGTTCTGGACGCCGCCGCCATGCGGGAGGTGGACCGCCGGGCCATCGAGGAGCTCGGGATCCCCTCTTTGGTCTTGATGGAGAATGCCGCCTCCGGGGTGGCCGACGCGCTGGCTGCTTCCTATCCCGAGTCCGGTCGGGTGGCGATCTTCTGCGGCCCCGGGAACAACGGAGGCGACGGATTGGCCCTGGCCCGGATCCTCTCCAACCGGGGCTGGGAGGTGACCACGGTGCTGGTCCACGGGGGCAAGGAGCTCTCGGGAGACGCGGGGACCCAGCGTTCCATCGTGGCCGCCATGGGTCTCCCCGTCCTCGAGGTGGCCGGGGAGGAGGACCTGGAGCGGTCCCTGCGCACGGTCCGGGCACACGAGGTCGTGGTGGACGCCCTCTTCGGAACCGGCCTCGACCGACCCCTCGAGGATCTGTTCGGACGAACCGTGGACGCCCTCGACGGGCTGGGGATTCCGCTGGTGGCGGTGGATATCCCGAGTGGCCTCGACGCCAGCCGGTCGGAGCGCATCGGTCCCAGCACCCACGCCGATCTCACCGTCACCTTCGCGGCACCGAAGCGGGCCCACCTCTTCGCTCCGGCCGCCGACGCCGTGGGCCGGGTGGTGGTGGTGGACCTGGGGATTCCCGACGAGCTGGTCCAGGAGGCGGAGGGGGTCGAGCTCCTGGAGGGAGCGGATCTCTCCTCCCTCCTTCCGTCCCGGCGCGCCCATACCCACAAGGGGAGCTACGGTCACCTCCTGGTGGTGGCTGGCTCTCGGGGGACCCTGGGGGCGGCGATTCTGGCCTCCCGGGCCGCCGTCCGGGCGGGTGCGGGTCTGGTGACGCTGGGAGTTTCCCGGGAGTTGGTTCCCTTCGCCGACATCGCTTCGATCGAGTCCATGACCCTTGGATACGACGCGGTGGAAGGGGGACGGATCGGCCGGGCGGGGATCGACGTGGTTCTCGAAGCCTGTCGGGAACGGGACGCCCTGGCCATGGGTCCGGGCATGGGGACCGGGAGAGAGACCGGGGACGCGATTCGCGTGATCGCGCTCCGCGCCCCGGTACCGGGAGGACT
>JAWVZJ010000030.1:0-12997 GCA_033722255.1 Thermoanaerobaculia bacterium
GAGCGCTCCCCCGGTCCCGGATCAGAACGCGACCCACCCCGGCTCCCTCGCAGACCCGAAGGATCGCCCCCAGGTTCCGGGGATCCTGGACGTCTTCCAGGAGCACAACGAGACCCGGATCCGCTCCGGCTCCCGTGTCCGGACTCCCGGGATCGATCTCTGCCGCGAACCCGTTGTGGACCTCGATCCCCAGGGCGTCCAGGGCGACCTCCGAGACCTCCTCCAGGGGGACGTCCCCCCGGTGACAGAGGGCCTCGATCTCTCGACGGCGAGCACCCGTCCTCGATCTGGCCACCCAGACCCTGCGGATCGCTTCCGGCCGGCCCCGGAGGGCTTCCCGGACGGGGTGAAACCCGGCGATCCGGCTCAAGAGTCGCTTCCGTCCAGGAGAGCGACGGCGAGAGCGGCCATCCCCTCTCCACGTCCCACGAACCCCAGACCCTCCCCCGTGGTGGCCTTCAACCCCACGGCCCCGGCGTCGATCTCCAACACGTCGGCCACACGCCGCCGGATCCGCTCCCGGTGGGGCGCCAGGGCCGGCTCCTCCGCCAGGAGGGTGAGGTCACAAGAGACCACGGTCCATCCCTCCTGCCGGATCATCCCCGCGATCCTCCCCAGGAGCTCCAGGGAATCGGCGCCCTTCCACCGATCGTCTCCCGGAGGGAAGTGTCGACCCAGATCCCCGAGCCCCGCCGCCCCCAGGAGGGCGTCTCCCAGGGCGTGGAGCAGGACGTCGGCATCGCTGAAGCCGTCCAGACCCCGGTCCCAGGGAATCTCCTCCCCGCCGAGAACGAGCTTCCGGCCCGGCACGATCCGGTGGACGTCGAAGCCCTGTCCGATCCGGAGCTTCACGAGCCCCTTCCCCGTTCGAGGAGGAGGGCGAGGAAGGTCTCGTCACCGGGCCAAGTCATCTTCGGGTTGGGGAAGCGGGCCTCCACGGCCCGAACCTCGGTGTCCAGGAACTCTTCCACCAGGCTGGCCTCGTCGGTCCCGACGAACGCGGACTCTCCGGCCAGCCGGTGCGCCTGCCTCAGGGTCTCGGCCCGGAAGACCTGGGGAGTCTCGGCGCACCAGAGCCCGGACCGGTCCACGGTGGACCCGATCCGGCCTCCGTCGATCCTCTTCAGGGTGTCGGTGACCCGGCGGCCCAGGACGGCTGCCCCCTCGGCTCCGACCCTCAACACCTCCTGCACGTCCCGGGGATCCACGGCCGCCCGGGCCGCGTCGTGGACGGCCACCACGGTGGAGCCCGCTACCTCCGCCGCCTCCAGACACCGCCCCACCGAATCCTGGCGAGTGGCAGCTCCGGTCACCACCTGGATCCCGGGGAGTCCCCGAAGATGCTCCCGGGCCCTGGATTCCTGACCGGAGCTGATCGCTACCACGACCCGATCGACTCCGCCCGAGAGAAGGCGCTCGACGCTCCACCGGAGGACGGACCGACCGGAGACCACCCGAAACTGCTTGGGCAGTTCGCCGCCGTAGCGCTCCCCCGTTCCCGCCGCCGGGACCAGAGCGACGAAGTCGTCGGCTCCCACGGCTCAGACGGTCATGATGTCTTCTTCCTTGGACTCCAGGGCTTCGTTGATCTTCCCGATGTAGTGGTCGTGGAGCTTCTGCATCTCCTCGTGCCCTCTCTGCTCCTCGTCCTCGGAGATCTCCTTCTCCCTCTCCATCTTCTTGAGGGCGTCGTTTCCCTCCCGGCGTGCCTGACGGACCGAGTTCCGGGCATCCTCCGCCAGATCATGTGCCTTCCGGACGATCTCCTTCCGGCGTTCCTCGGTCAGGGGAGGAATCGGGATCCGGACGACCTTGCCGTCGCTGGAGGGATTCAGACCCAGGTCCGCCTGGAGGATTCCTTTCTCGATGGCGGGAATCGTCGACGGATCGTAGGGTTGGGCGACCAACATGTTCGCGTCGGCCACGCTCAGGTTCGCCACCTGATTCAGCGGGGTCGGCGTCCCGTAGTAATCGACCGTCACTCCTTCCAGGATGGTCAGGGAAGCCCGCCCCGTGCGGAACCTCCGGATCTCCTCCCGGAAATGGTCCACGGCCGATTTCATGTTCTTCTCCACGGCTCGGAACAACTCGTTCATCTCTCTCCTCCCTTGGCTGGAACCCCTTCAGCGGTCCAAAGATAGCACGGGGAGGGCTCCGTCCCGGATCCGGGGCGGAAAGTCGTCTGCGGACGTGAGCCGGCCTCTTGGCCCCAACCCCGGAGAGCCTTCGAACTCGGAGTGGGCCTTCGGGGCCGGGTCGGGAGGGAAACACCGGACTGGACGAGGCGGCCTTCGGCGGCCTGGCCCCGGACAGCCAGGAAGAGGGTCAGCAAAGTCGTGAGACCGACGACGATCGGGCTCCGCTCGGAGGGGAGAGGCTCAGCCCTTCCGGACCCAGGAGCCCACTTCCTCGCCCAGCACGACCCGGCGGATGTTGCCCGTCTGGAGGAGGTCGAAGACGACGATCGGGACGTCATTCTCCCGGCAGAGGCTGATGGCTGCGGCATCCATCACCTTGAGGTTTCGCTCCAACACTTGCTGGTAGGTCACTCTCCGCAGGAGCTTCGCGTCCCGGTCCTCCCGGGGATCGGCGCTGAAGATCCCCTCCACGTTCGTCGCCTTGAGGAGGACGTCGGCGTGGATCTCGTTGGCCCGGAGGGCCGCCGCGCTGTCCGTGGTGAAGAAGGGATTGCCGGTTCCCGCCGCGAAGATCACCGCCCGCCCCTTCTCCAGATGGCGGATCGCCCGGCGCCGGATGAAGGGCTCGGCCACGTCTCGGATGTCGATCGCCGTCTGGACCCGGGTGTCGACGCCCCTCTTCTCGAGGGCGTCCTGGAGGGCGAGGGCGTTGATCACGGTGGCCAACATCCCCATGTAGTCCCCGGTCACCCGGTCGATGCCCCGGTGGCTGGCGGCCAGCCCCCGGATGATGTTCCCTCCCCCGATGACCACCCCGATCTCGACTCCCAGCTCGTAGACCTCCTGGATCTCCTCGGCGATCTGGACCACGATCGGCTCGTCGATCCCGAAGCTCTGGGAGCCCATCAGAGCTTCCCCCGAGAGCTTCAAGAGGACGCGGTCGAAGACGGGGGAGTCGGGCACGCTCCGGTTCCTGGGCTCAGGCGCCTCCGCCGGCCTGCTGGAGGACCTCCTCGGCGAAGCTCTCTTCCTCCTTCTCGATCCCCTCTCCCAGGACGAAGCGGGCGAAGCGCCGGACGCGGATGTTCTCCCCGATGGTGGCGATCTTCTCCGCGATCATCTCGCCCACCGTCTTGTCCGTGTCCTTGACGAAGGGCTGCTCGAGGAGGACCGCCTCCGAGTAGTACTTCTTCATCTTCCCGTCCACGATCCGATCCACGATCTCCTCGGGCTTACCCTCTCCCAAAGCCTGCTCCCGATAGATCTCCCGCTCCCGGGCCAGGACGTCCTCCGTGACCTCCTCCTCCTCGACGAAACGGGGATCGGTGGCCGCGATCTGCATGGCGATGTCCTTGACCAGGTCCTGGAACTCTTCGGTCCGGGCCACGAAGTCCGTCTCGCAGTTGACCTCCACCAGCACGCCGATCTTCCCGCCGGCGTGGATGTAGGACCCGACCGCGCCCTCGGCGGTGACCCGGCCCGCCCGCTTCGCGGCGGAGGCCAGCCCCTTCTTCCGAAGAACGTCGACCGCCGCGTCCATGTCCCCGTCGGCCTCGGTCAGGGCGTTCTTGCAGTCCAACATGCCGGCCCCGGTCTTTTCCCGGAGCTCCTTCACCATCTTCGCAGTCACAGTCATCGTCTGGTTCCCTCAGGGATTGCGTTGAATGCTCACCGGCCCTCGGCGAGAGCCGAGATCGGTTCGGGTCTCGTCGGCGCTCCCCACTCCTCTCGCCGGAGGACGCCACTCTCCCGCATCGAGTCGGCAGGGACCCCGTCCGCCGCTCCCCCGCCGGGGAGTCGACGCCGGAGCTCTTCCACCTACTGGGCCGCCTCGGTCTCCTCTTCGGCTTCCTCCTCGACCGCCTCCTCGGTCTCGGCCTCGGTCGGCTCGGACTCTTCGGCTGCTTCGGCGGGCTCCGGCTCTTCCGTCACGCCCTTCGCCTCCACTGTCTCCTCGGCTTCGGATTCCTCGGCCGCTTCCGCGTCCTTGGCCGCTTCGGCCTCCTCGGCCACCTGGGCCTCCATCTCCTCCTCCAGGCCGAGCTCGCCGGCGCCCTCGAGGTAGGCATCGGCAATCTTCGAAGTGAAGAGCCGGATGGACCGGATCGCGTCATCGTTGGCCGGAATCACGTAGTCGATGAGGTCCGGATCGCAATTCGTGTCCACCAGGGCCACCACCGGAATGTCCAGCTTGTTCGCCTCGGCCACGGCGATCTCTTCCCGACTCGGGTCGATCACGAAGAGGGCGTCGGGAAGTCGCTTCAGCTCCCGAATCCCCTCCAGGTTCCGTCGCATCGTCTCGACTTCACGCTCCATCCTCACCCGCTCCCGCTTGGTGATCGGGGCCTCCGGATCCGCCAACCGTTCTTCGGCGTCCTCCAGCCGCTCGATGGAGCTGCGAATGGTCACGAAATTCGTCAGGGTGCCGCCGAGCCACCGGTGGGTCACGTAGAACTGGCCGCAGCGCTTGGCCTCCTCCTCGACCACGTCCTGGGCCTGTCGCTTCGTCCCCACGAATACCAGGCTCCGACCCTGGCTTCCGAGCCACCGGACGTACTCCAGCGCGTCCTCCAGGAGCTTCTCGGTCTTCTGGAGGTCGACGATGTAGATCCCGTTCCTCTTTCCGAAGATGAACGGCTTCATCTTCGGATTCCAGCGACGGGTCTCGTGTCCGAAATGGACCCCCGCCTCCAACATCTTCCGCATGGTGATCTCGGCCACGACTGTCTCCCTTACCGCTTGCTGAACTGGAACCGCTTCCGGGCCTTGGGCCGGCCGTACTTCTTCCGCTCCTTCTGCCGGGGGTCCCGGGTCAGGAAGCCGGCGGCCTTCAAGCGGTCCCGAAGCTCGTCGTTGTACTCGAGCAGCGCCCTCGAGATTCCGTGGCGGATTGCCCCGGCCTGTCCGCTGGAGCCGCCCCCCTTCACGGTGATCATGATGTCGAAATTCTCGGTGGTCTCCGTGAGCTGGAGAGGCTGTTTGACCACCATCTTCAGGGTCTCCCGGGCGAAGTAGTCGTCGAGGTTGTCGTCGTTGACCTCGATCTCCCCGTTCCCGGGACGGAGGAATACCCGGGCCGCGGCAGTCTTCCGGCGACCGGTTCCGTAGTACTGAATCGTCTCGCTCATGAAATGGATCCTCCTCAGACCGCGAGCTCGAGGCTCGAGGGTTGCTGCGCTTGGTGGGGATGGTCCGGCCCCTTGTAGACCTTGAGCTTCTTGAGCTGGCGCCGTCCCAGACGGGTCTTGGGAAGCATCCCCTTGACCGCCCTCTCCAGGACTCGCTCGGGGTGCCTCTGCAAGAGCTCCTCCGCGGTCTCGGTCCGGAGGCTCCCCGGGCGCTGACTGTGACGGTAGTAGATCTTCTCGCTCGCCTTTCGGCCCGTCAGCTCTACTTTCTCCGCGTTGACCACGATGACGAAGTCGCCGGTGTCGATGTGGGGAGTGAAGGTGGGCTTGTGCTTCCCCCGGAGGATCTTCGCGAGCTCCGACGAAAGGCGGCCCAGCGTCAGCCCCGTGGCGTCCACGACGTACCAATCGCGCTCGATCTCTCCGCGCTTCGGGCTATATGTCCTCGTCATCGCTCGACCTTCTCTGGTTCTCGAATAGGTGAAAATAGACGCGCACGTGCCATACCCTGCGGCACGCAGGGCACCGAATTTTAGTGATCCGCTCCCGGAATGTCAAGGCGCGGCGAAGAACCCCGGAACGCCGCCATTCCGAGCCCGGGAATCAGGCTCCGGAGCGTCCCGCGAGCTCCTCGACCCCCGACACGATCCGGGCCACCAGATCTGGGACCGAGCTCTCCCGGACCGAACAGAAGGCGATCCGGAGGAACCTGGGGGCGATCGCGACCAAACCGGTGCTCCGATTCTCCAGGAGATGAAGCCGGGCCTGCTCCGCCGTGATTCCGAGCTCCTCCCGCAGCTCGAGGAGGGCGAAACAACCGGAATTGAAGGGAAGAGACCGGAAGAGCCCGGGAGGGACCGTGGCCAGGGCCTCCTTCAGGGTCCGGTACCGGCGATCCAGAACCGTACGGATCCGTTCCACCTCCCCTTCGATGCCCGGGGAACCCAGGGCGCGGAGGCTCAACGCCTGGCTCACCGCCACCGGTGAGCCCAGAGTCCCCCGGAGCAGACACTTCACCTTGCTCTCCAGGGCCTCCGCCACGGAGCTCTCCGGCTCGAAGGGGAAGGTCAAGAATCCCACCCTGCCCCCGAAGAAGGAAAGCTCCTTCGTCACCCCGTCCACCTTGACCGGCACCAGATTCGGATGGCTGCCGACCAGCTCCCAGAAGATCGAAGCCCGGGGGATCTCCTCCTCGTAGACGAGCCCGGCGTAGGCGTCGTCGCAGAGGACCAGAAGGGGCCGATGGTGCGCAGCCCGAACCAGCGATTCCCGGACCCGTCGGCGCTCCGCCCGGTCCAGGCTGTAGCCGCCGGGGTTGGACGGCAGATTGAGGACGGCCAGGGCCGGCTCCTGCTCCGGCCTCTCCGCCAGGACCTCCTCGACGGCCTCGCACCGATAGCCCTCCCCGTCGAAGCCCCTGACCTCCAGGAGCTCTGCCCCGGTCCGGAGCTGGAAGACCTGCCGGTAGTTCCCCCAGCAGGGCCACGGCACCACGACCGGGCGTCCCTCACCGCCGAATAGATCGGCCACCAGGGAAAGCCCGTGGGTGAGTCCCACCGTGACCAGGGGGAGACTCACCGGGGCGGCCCCCTCCGGGGCCAGCCTCCGCTGCCACTGCCGCCAGGCACGTCGGAGCTCCGGGATCCCTTCCACGGAGGAGTAGAGAAGGCCGCGATCCCGGAGTCCCTCGGGGAGCCCCCGGAGGCCGTCGGCCAGGGGCTCCAATGGTAGCGGCCTCCCGTCTCCGTCCGTGATCTGACCGATGGTGGCGTTCATCTCCTTTCCACGGGCCTGGGCCGCCTGGAACGGGATGTCCGCCGGAAACACGGCCCGACGGCCCAGCGGCGAAAGGAGACGATCCAGCGCCGGGGAGGCGGCTCGAATCACGTCGTTCACGGTGGCCGGGTCGCTCATGACCGGGAGCTTACCGCCGAGATCTTCTGGAACGGCGGATCCCCGGTGCCTCCCGAACGGGAAACAGCTGGCGCGGGAGGCCGGAGATTCCGGGCCGCTCCTTGGCCATGGATCGATCCCACCGGGGTCCTCGAGCCCCGGGGATCTTCGGGAGCCAAGGGGGAGAGCTCCTCGGATCCCTCTCCTCCCGGCTACCATGAGACATACACTCGGAACGAGTTGATCCCACAACCGCACTCGACATACGGCCGACTCCCGAGATCTTGACCCACGACAGCCTCCGAAACGCGAACGTCTCGAAGATCTTCCGACTCTCGGACCAGGAGGGGGAGTTCGACTGGAGCCGGGTTCCCATCGCGGATTACAAGCCCGAAGACGACAGTTGGTGGGGCGTCACCCGTCGGGTCTTCGTGGGGGAGACGGGAGAAAGCCCTCGGTTCCACGTACGGTACTTCGAGATCCAGCCGGGTGGGTACACGACCCTGGAGCAGCACAGCCACGAGCACGTCGTGTTCGTCCTCCGGGGGGAAGGTCAGGTGCAGCTCGGCCGAGAGACCCGAAAGCTGTCCTTCGGGGACTTGGTCTACGTGGCGCCGGAGGACCCTCACCAGTTCCGGAACGACGACGGTGTCGAGCCCTTCGGATTCCTCTGCATCGTGAACGCAGACCGAGATCGACCCCGGAAGGCCGGAGCAGAGCACTGCTCCATTTGCGAGTGATCGCCCCCTGATTCCGGGGTCTCTGCGACTTCCATTTGACAAAGTGGACCATTTTGGTCCAGAATCCATCGTGCCCCCCGGAGGAGCCCCCTCCCGGAGGCCAGTTGCCGGGCCGGAGCACGACTCTCCGGTCGATTCAGACTCAACGACGACAGATCGGGAAGCGCCCCGATCACAGGTGGAGACTCGATGCTCGAATCTCTGATCATCACCCTCCGTGAGGGAATCGAAGCCGCCCTGGTGGTGGGAATCATCGTCTCGTTCGTCCGCCGTGAGGAGCGGCCCGGACAGCTCAACGCCATCTGGGTCGGGCTGGCGACCGCCGTCGCCGCGAGCTTTGCCGGAGCCTGGTGGCTTCGATCCTGGGCAGTGAACGAAGAGGCCTTCGAGGGGATCCTCTACCTGAGCTCGGCGGTCATCGTGGCCTCCATGATGATCTGGATGTGGCGCAACGCCCACAAGCTCTCCCGGAACATGGAGACCTCCCTAGAGCGCATCACGAGACACGAACACCCGGGCTTGGTGTTCGGCGGGCTTTTCCTCTTCACCTTCCTCATGGTCTTCCGAGAGGGTGTGGAAACTGTGCTCTTCCTGTCGGCCGTCTCCCTCACCACCAGCGGGCTCCTCACCTTCCTGGGGGCCGCGATCGGCCTCGCTCTCGCCGTCTGCTTCGCCGTCCTCTTCATCCGGGGGAGCCTGGAGATCGACCTGGGCCGATTTCTCAAGATCACCGGGATCGCCCTGGGAATCTTCGTCCTCCAGCTCCTGGTCAACGGGTATCACGAGCTGGCGGAGGCCTACTGGCTGCCAGCCACCCCCGGGTCGATGCGAATCGTGGGACCGCTGGTGGCCTACGACTTCTTCTTCGTGGTGGCCATCGTGTCCCTGCCTCTCCTGGCCCTGGCCATGCCCGGTCGAGGCGACCGAGCGGCCGGATCAGGGGACAACCCCGCGGAGGACCGTCTCTCCCGCTATCGACAGAAGCGGCGTCGGCGAGCTCGGGTCCTGGGAGGCGTGCTGGGCATCGGCATCCTCTGCATCCTGGGCTACGGCTTCGCGTACTCGGCCGAGCCCGAGAGTCTCTCTCCGGCCACTCCTCTGGCCATGACCGACGGTGAGGTCCGGATCCCGCTGGTCGACCTGGCCGACGAGGGCCTCCATCGCTATTCCGCGGTCGTCGACGGCCGGAGCGTCCGCTTCATCGCGCTGCAGATCGAGCCGGGTCGGGTGGTGACCGGTTTCGACGCCTGTGTGATCTGCGGTGCCGACGGCTACTACCAACAGGGAACCGAGATCATCTGCATGAACTGCTCCTCCGCGATCTACCCTCCGTCGATCGGACGCCCGGGAGGCTGCAACCCGATTCCACTCTCTTCCAACCTCGAAGGGGACGAGCTGGTGATCGAGGCCGAGGCCCTCCGCTCCGGCCTCGAAGCATTCACGGGTTCCTCCTCCCACCACCACGCCAGTTGAGGGCCGAATGTTCTTCCGACTCCTGGTCGAGTCTCTGCGTCGGGGACGACGCCGTAAGATCCTGGCTCTGGCCGCAGTCACTCTGGGCACCCTCGGTGCCACGAGCCTGGGTGCGCTGCTCCTCGCCTCCGAGGACGCGATGAACCAGACTCTTGCGGGCTTCGGGGCCAACCTCGAAGTCCGACCGAAGGGACAAGCGGAGACCTTTCCCGAGGATCAACTCGAGACGCTGGACGAGATCTTCTGGCGCAACAACCTGACCGCGATAGCGCCCCGCCTCGACCTGTCGGCTCGGATCGCAGGCTCGAGCCCGGATCTGGAATCCAAGATCGTCAACGTTCTGGGCACCTGGTTCGACCGGGAGCTGGCCTCCTGGAAAACCGGGCTCCCGAAGACCCGACCCAACCTGCCGGTGGACGGTCGGTGGCCGCGAGACGACTCGTACGAAGCAAGCCTGGGACGACGCCTGGCTCGCGAGGAAGGAATCAAGAGGGGCGATCGGATCGGACTCCGCACGGAGCGGGGTCGGGAAGAGCTCACCGTAGTAGGAATCGTCGGCGGCGGTGGCCCGGAGGAGGAGATGGTCCTGATCCCCCTCTCCCGGGCACAGACTCTGGCCGGCCGACCGGGACGTATCACCGGGGCGGAGATTCACGCGCTGACCGTACCGGAGAAGGAGTTCGAGCCACGGGACCCTGCGACGATGTCACCGGCCGAGTACGACGCGTGGTACTGCACCGCGTATCCCTCCGCCATCGCCTACCAGATCGACCAAGCCCTGCCCGATGCAGAGAGCACTGTGGTTCGCCGAGTGGCAGGTATTCACTCCGACCTGATCCTGCCCCTCCGGTCCGTATTCCTCGGGCTGGCCGGAGGAGTCCTCACTTGCGCTCTTCTCGCCGTGACCGCCACGCTCACCGCCACCGTGCGCCGGCGCCGTCTCGAGGTGGCGCTGCTGAGCGCACTGGGATCGTCCCGGCGCTGGATCGCGGGCTTCCACCTCACCGAAGCCGCTTTCCTCGGAGCCATGGGCGGGCTGATCGGGGGCGTCGCAGGACTTCTCCTGGCTCAGGGACTCGGCAACCTGCTGCTCGACGGTATCGCCGTGTGGAAGCCGGTCCTCATCCCCTTCAGTGTCGGCACCGGAAGCCTCGTCGCCTGTCTCGCCGCCCTCCGGCCCGTGCTGCAGCTCCTCTCGCTGTCTCCGGCCCGAGTCCTCGGAGGAACGATCTCGTGATCGGCCGGCTGCTCTCAGCCGGAATCCGGCACCGATGGGAACCCTCGCTCCTTCTCTTCCTCGCCGTCTCGGCCGCAGCCGGTGCCGCGGCGGCGACAGCCGGCCTCTCCTGGCGGATCGACCGGACGACCGCCGCGAATCTCGAGCGCTCCGGCCCCAACTTGGTGATGCGACCGCAGTTGGAGGGCAGCGGCTTCTTCACCCTCCGCGATCTCGAGCGAGTCAGGAGCCTCCCCGGGGTGAGAACCGCCGTACCCTGGAGTCACACCGGCAACGACGCCGGGGCGGAGATCCTCCTGACCACCTCCGCCGCCCTCGACCTCTATCCCCACTGGGAGCTCACCGGACGGTGGCCGCGAGATCCGGACGAGCGGATTCGGGGTGCAGCCACCACTCCCTCGACCGACTCGGTCGGAGTGCTCACCACCGGAGAACGACGGTTCGATCGGGCCCTCCTCCAGAATCTGGAAGGGCGTCCCGACGTCCCCATCCAGCGCATCGAGGTTCGGGCGGCACCGGAGATGCTCGGATCGGTCCGCTCGAGCTTGCAGCGGCGACTGCCGGGAGCGGAAGTCGTGCCCGTTGCCCGGGTCACGGAGACCGAGACCGCTCTCGGTCACCGATTGGTCGTCCTCCTGGGCTCGATCTCCGGGGTGATCCTCCTCCTGGCCCTGGGAACCGTGGTCGCCGCCGGACTGACCGAGGTCGAGAGCCGGCGCCGGGAGATCGCTCTCCTGCAGTCCCTGGGCTACGAAGCCTCCTGGATTCGACGCCTGCTGGGGCTGGAGCTGGGGGTGATCGGCCTGGTGGCCACCGTGGTCGGATTCCTCGCGGGAGAGCTCCTGGCCGCACGTCTGGCCCGGGATCTGCTCGGAACCGGTGGGTGGGATCCGAGCCTGGTCGTCGGCGTCCTCACCGGGGCCGCCACTCTCTTCCTGCTGATCGCCACCGTCCTGATCACGGGACGCCGTCTCGGGCGGTTGAACCCGGCCGTGGAGCTGAAGAACCGATGAGTCGCCCCGGACCCCGCACCGTGGTCGAGGTACGAAATCTGTCGCGATCGTTCGGATCGGTCCTGGCCCTCGACGACCTCGGTTTCGAGATCCACCGCGGCGAATGGATCACACTACAGGGACCCTCCGGGTCCGGCAAGACCACCCTCCTGAATCTCCTGGCCGGTCTCGACCGCCCCACGTCCGGCCGGATCGAAGTCGACGGCCGGGATCTCCGCGACCTCCGAGGCAAGGAGCTCGCCTCCTATCGCAGCCGAAAGATCGGTCTGATCTTCCAGGAATTCCATCTCGTCACCTATCTGACGGCCCTCGAGAACGTCCTGCTCGCCCAGTACGTCCACAGCATGACCGACCGGGACCAAGCGGTCCGGACCCTGGAGCGAGTCGGCATGGAGGACCGTCTCGACCACCTTCCCGGTCAGCTCTCCGGCGGGGAAAAGCAACGGGTCTGTGTGGCCCGGGCCCTGATCAATCATCCACCCCTCCTACTGGCCGACGAGCCGACAGGCAACCTGGACGAAGCGAACGAGGAACGCGTGCTCGAACTCTTCGAGGAGCTCCACGCCGAGGGATTCACCCTCGTGGTCGCGACACACAACCGAAAGTTGGCCGAGCGGGGGGAGCGAATCTTGCTCCTGGACCACGGCCGCCTGGTCACGGGGCCTCGTCAGGAGCGGTCCGTCTCGTGACGATCCCACTCCTCCTGGCCGCCTTCTTCGCCGCCCCGGTACCGACCCCGGTCACGATGGAGCGGACCGTCTTCCTCATGGGAACCAGGGCTCGGATCGTCACCGTGGCTCCGGACAGGGAACAGGCGAGGGGGGCCGCCGAGGCCGCCTTCGGCACCCTTCGGGCCGCCGAGGAGAGGCTCTCTCCCTGGACCGACCACTCCGAGCTCTCCGCCGTGAACAGGAGCCCCGTGGGAGAGGTCTTGCCGATCTCCCCCCGCCTCTCGGAGGATCTGGCCCGGGCCGGCGCCTGCGTGGAGGAGACCGGCGGCGCCTTCGATCCCGCTTTGGGCACCCTGGTCCGGGTCTGGGACCTCCGAGGCGACGGGAAGATCCCCGACGAATCGGAGATCCGGACGGCCCGGCGGAACGCGGGTTGGAAATACCTCGAGCTCCGCCCGGAACGGATCGTCCGGCACCGTCAGGTGGTGATCGAAGAGGGGGGATTCGGGAAGGGTGCGGCCCTGGACCGGGCGCTCCGGGCCGCCGCCGCCGCCGGGGCCACCGGAGTCGAGATCGACCTGGGAGGTCAGATCGCCCGCCTCGGGGCTGGATCCCGGGCTCGACCGATCGTCGTGGCCCATCCCCGGCACCGGCAAACTCCTCTCCTGGAGATCACCCTGGCGGAGAACGAGGTCTCGGCGGCC
>JAWVZJ010000031.1:0-12996 GCA_033722255.1 Thermoanaerobaculia bacterium
CGGTTCCTGAACAGCTTCGACACCTCCCGTCCCCTGAAGAGCTGGCTGTTCAAGATCGCCCACAACACGGCCATCGACCACCTCCGGCGGAGCGAGCTGGACACCGTGGCTCTCGAGACGCCCGAAGAGGATCGATTCGATCCCGTGGATCGCCTCGAAGACAGGGAAACGCGGGATCCCCACCGAGAGGCCGAGACCCGGGACCTCGCCCGGGCTCTGGACGATGCCTTCGGAGAGCTGGATCCCCTCTACCGGGAGATCCTCGAGCTCCGGTTCCGACACGGGTTGGCCTACGACGAGATCGCCGAGATCACCGAGCTCCCGATGGGCACGGTGAAGGTCCGAATCCACCGGGGGCGCAAGAGGCTCGCCGAGCTCCTGGGGGACCGGGGGTGGGCACCGTGAAACAGATCCGGAGGTACCCTCGTAGGGCTGGATGAGGACGGAGACCATGAGATACGACGACATCGAACAGACTCTCAGTCGCTGGCTGGCGGCTGAGCGCAGCGGCCACGAGGCCGAGGCGGACCGGGCCCTGGCGGCCCTGGTCCGGGGTCTTCCGCCGGTCCGAGCGCCGGTCTGGCTCATCGACGCCGTCATGGCTCGATTGCCGGGGGCGCGGCGGTGGACCCTGGAGCGTCTGGCCGCGCTCCTCTTCGTCGCCTGCGGGGCGGCCGTGGCCTTCTCCCGCTGGTGGTTTCCCTTTCTGGTGGACGGCGTCGTCCTGGTCGGTCGCACCCTCGCTTCCTTCTCCCTGGCCGGCTGGCTCGCCGACACTGTGAGGGGCCTGGCCTCCCTCTGGAACCTCTGGACCGAGTTGGGACAGATCGGCTGGCTCGTGGGGATCAGCCTCCCGAGCCTGGCCGCCCTGGCCGCCTGCTCGGTCCTCATCCTGCTCTCGGCTCGACTCCTCGACCGACTGCTGCACGAAAGGAGCTCTGCTCATGTTCGTTGACCGCTCAAGGGACCGACGCAAATTCCTCCTGGCGACGCTGGTCGTGGGACTCCTCCTGGTACCCGTCGGGATGGCGACGGCCCAGGATTACGACGATCCCGAGACGCTCCGGAGCGCGGTGGAGGAGAGCTTCGAGGTACTTCCGGCCCGGGACGGTGTCTTCCTGCGACCCCTGGAAGAGAGCTCCTTCGACACCCTGGAGATCGGGGAGGGGCGGCTCTACCTGGACGGGCGGCCGGTGACGGCGGCGGAGCTGAGCGCCCGGATCGGCCGGGAGGACACCCGGCTCGTCCGGAACCTCCTCCGGCTCGAGCCCCGGGAGTTGAAGGTCCTATTCGGCTTCTCCCCGGAAGGGGCCGAGGCCGAGGTGCGTGTCGAGTCGGAGACCACGGTAGCCCCGGAGCCCCCCGAGGCTCCGGAGGTCGAGGAGCTCCGGGATCGGCTCGGTGAGCTCCGGGAGGAGCAGGCCCGACGGGCCCGGAAGGAGGCAGAGGAGCAGGCCCGGGTGGCCCGGGAGATCGAAGAGGAGCAGCGCCGCATCCAGGAGGAGATCCGAGAGGAGCTGAAGGAGAAGATTCGGGAGCTGGACGAAGAGAGCCGGGATCGACGGCGTCGACACCGGTCCGACGCCCGGGTGGTCTTCGGAAGCCCGGTGACCGTCGAGAAGGACGAGATCACGGGAGACGTGGTTTCGATCGGGGGGCCGGTGACCGTCGATGGCGAGGTCGACGGGGACGCGGTGGCCATCGGAGGACCGGTCCGGATCCAGGGCCAGGTCCAGGGCGACGTGGTCTCGGTGGGCGGCGGTGTGAGACTCTATTCCGAGGCCCGGGTCGACGGAGACGTGGTCAGCGTCGGCGGGAAGCTGATTCGGGAGCCCGGAGCCCAGGTCGACGGAGAGATCACCGAAGTGTCCCTCTGGCAGGGCATGTTCGTCCCCGGTTTCGAAGGATGGAGTTGGAGGGGCCGGGATCGCTACGACTTCTTCGACGGAGCTTTGTCCGATCTGGTGGGCGGTCTGATCCGTCTGGCCGTCCTGGTCCTCTTGGGCCTGGTCGGTCTCACCGTGGCCCGGGAGCGGTTCGAGGCCATGGCGGCTCACGCCGCGGCCGAGCCCTGGCGCGACGGGCTGATCGGATTCCTGTCCCTCATCTTCTTCGTACCCCTCCTCGTGATCGTGGTGATCGTTCTCTGTATCTCGATCCTGGGGATTCCGCTTCTCCTGCTGGTCCCCTTCGCGATCCTGGCCTTCGTGATCCTGGCCTTCATCGGCTACCTGGCCGTGGGCTACCAGATGGGTCGATGGTTGGAGCGGAGGGTGGAACGACCCGGGATCGCTCCCTTCGGCGCCCTGCTGGTGGGTCTGATCCTCATTCACGGCTGGAACGTCCTGGGTGATCTGATCGATCTGCTGGACACGGCTCACGACTTCGCCTGGCCCCTGGTGCTGCTGCTGGGTCTTTTCGGATTCGTGGTGAAGCTCTCGGCCTGGTCGGTGGGTCTGGGGTCGGCGATCACGACCCGCGTCGGCGGTCGTGGACCGGGAGGCGAGCCGACGGCGGCGGGAAGCCCCCCTCCCCCGCCACCGACAGAGCCGGCCGGAGAGCCTGGTCAGGAGGATCTGCCGTACGAACCTCGGCACGAAGCGGGCTGGGACGATCTCGAGACCTCGGGCCCGGCCCGGGAGGACGAGGCCTGGCTGGCCTCTTCGGAAGATTCCGAGCAGGAGGGCTGGGACGAGGCTCCCGAGCCTCCGGAGCTCTCCGCCGACTCCGAGACGAGGGAAACGACGGAGCCGGAGGAAGAGGACGACGACCAGCGGTGAGTCGCGCCGGTGGGGCCTACCGGTCGCCGGTGCCGCCCCCGCCCGGTCCCGCTCTCGGACCCGGAGGGCCGGCCCCGGACCATCAGTTGGTCGACCATCCGATTTCATCCTCCTGAATGCCCGAAGCAACGCGACGGGCATGCGGGGCTGCTATCCGATGGTCCGGATCAACCGCTCCCGCAGCCCCGTGTAGCGCCGCTGCTGGGTGTCGTTTCGGACGGCCCGGGTCACGGCCCGAGAGTCGCCGACCAGCACGACCAGCCGGCGACCCCGGGTCAGCCCGGTATAGAGGAGATTGCGCTGGAGCATCACGTAGTGCTGGGGGTGGAGCACCAGCACCACGCAGGGATACTCACTCCCCTGAGACTTGTGGATGGAGCAAGCGTAGGAGAGATCCAGCTCGTCCAGGTCCCGGACGTCGTAGCGGACCAGGCGATCGTCGATGCGGACCGCCACCTCGCCTTCCTCCCGGTCCAGGGACTCCACCACCCCCAGGTCGCCGTTGAAGACCTCCAGGGTGTAGTTGTTCCGTAGCTGCATGACCCGATCGCCCACCCGCAGCGTCCCGGCGCCGGAGCCGACGGGCGTGCCATCCGGGTTCAACAGGCTCTGGAGCTCCCGGTTCAGGTTCTCGATGCCCAGCGCGCCCCTCCGCATGGGGGCCAGTACCTGGATGTCGGCCTTCGGCTCGAGGCCGAAGCCCTCGGGGATCCGCTCCCCGACCAGCTCCTTGATGGTAGCCAGGGCCGCGGCGGGCTCCGGCCGTTCCACGTAGAAGAAGTCGCTGCTGCGGCCGGCGGCCAGCCGGGGCAGCTTGCCCCGAAGGATCCGGTGGGCGTTGGTGACGATCAGGCTCTCCCGAGCTTGCCGGAAGACCCGACGGAGGCGCACCTTCGGCAGGACGTCGCTGGCCAGCAGGTCCGCCAGGACGTTCCCGGGACCGACGGAGGGCAGCTGGTCCGCGTCTCCCACCAAGATCAAGCGGGCGGAGTCCGGAAGGGCTCGGAGGAGGGAAAAGGCCAGGGAGAGATCGACCATCGAGACCTCGTCCACCACCAGGAGATCCAGATCCAGGGGATTCGTCGAATCCCGCTGGAAGCGCATGCCCCGGGGCGTGAACTCCAGCAAGCGATGGATGGTCTGGGCTTCGAGGCCGGTGGTCTCGGTCATCCGCTTCGCCGCCCGTCCCGTCGGGGCCGCCAGCTCGATCCTCTGCCTCTTGGCGCCGAAGATCTCCACCAGGGCCTGGATCAGGGTCGTCTTCCCCGTTCCCGGACCGCCGGTGACCACCACCACCTTCGAGCGCACCGACTCCTCGACGGCCCGCCGCTGCTCCGGAGCGAGGCGGATCGACGCCCTTTCCTCGAACCAGGCGGACGCGGCCTCCGGATCGATGGAGACGGGGGCAGGCTCGGCCTCCACGAGCTCCTGGAGACGGTGGGAGAGGCCGTGCTCGGCCACGAAGAGGTGGCGGGGGTAGACTGAATCCTCTTCGACGTCCTCCCGGACGGGATCCACGACCACCCGGTCCCTCTCCCGGAGAGCTCCGATGGCTTGATCGACCTTCTCCCGAGAGATCTCCAGGAGATCTCTGCCCCGCCGGATCAGCTCGCTCCGGGGAAGGTAGACGTGGCCCTCGCCGGTGGCCTGGTTCAGGGCGTGGAGGACTCCGGCCACCGCCCGCTCCGGGGCGTCCTCGGGGATGCCCAGTGCGCCGGCGATCCGGTCGGCGGTCTTGAAGCCGATCCCCCAGATCTCCGACGCCAGGCGGTACGGGTTCTCGGAGACCACCTTGACGGCGTCGTTTTCGTACTGCTTGTAGATCTTGAGGGCGAACCGGGTGGAGACGCCGTGGGTCTGGAGGAAGAGCATGACCTGCTGGATCTCCCGCTGCTCCCTCCAGGCGGCCTGGATCTTCCGGCTCCGGACCCGTCCGATGCCCGGCACCTCCCGGAGCCGCCGGGGCTCGTTCTCGATGACGTCCAGGGTGTCGAGCCCGAAGTGGTCGACCAGACGGCTCGCCATCACGGGCCCGATGCCTTCCACCATGCCCGACCCCAGGTATCTCTCGAGGCCCTCGAGCGTGTCCGGCTTCAAGCTCAGGTAGCGGGTGGCCCGGAATTGCCGTCCGTACTTCTCGTTCCATTCCCACTCTCCGGTGACCCGGACCCGTTCTCCGGCGTGGACGCCGAAGAGGGGCCCCACGGCGGTGACGGCGCTCCCGCGGCCGGAGACCTTCAAGCGGACCACGCACCAGGAGCTCTCCGGGCTCGAGAAGACGATCCTGTCCACCGTGCCTTCGAGGGTCTGGGACTCCCGGTCGCGTTCCGAGGTCGGCTGGAAGAGCGGCTCTTGGGACACCGGAAGTAGTCTACTGGGCCGCCGCATCCGACTCGATGGCCCGTCGGGATTCCGGCAACTGCAGGAATCTCGAGAGCCGTGGGAGGCAGACTCCCAGAGCTCGTTCGTGCCCGAGAGATCGTTCCCTCCCATCCACCAGAGTCCTGTCGTTCCCGACGGGAGGAGCCAGGCGCTTCTCGGGATCCGGTCCGGCATCGGAGGTCGGATCCTCCGCGCTACCATCGACCGCCTGGAGAACCATGGAATCGATCGGCACACCCCTCCTCTGGTCCGTGTTCGCCGTGGTGGTTACGGTCTCCCTGGCCCTGGACCTGTTCGTCTTCCATCGGGAGGCCCACGAGGTGGATTTCAAGGAGGGAGTGATCTACACCCTCCTCTGGATCGCCGTCTCCCTGGCCTTCAACGTCTGGATCTGGCTCGACGCCGGCTCGGGCCCGGCCCTCGAGTTCCTCACCGGCTACGTCATCGAGAAGTCGCTGTCGGTGGACAACATCTTCGTGTTCCTCGTCATCTTCGACTACTTCTCCGTTCCGTCGAAATACCAGCATCGCGTGCTCTTTTGGGGAATTCTCGGAGCCGTGGTGATGCGGGGGCTCTTCGTGCTCCTGGGCGTGGCTCTGATCCATCGGTTCGAGTGGGTGATGTTCGTCTTCGGTGGGTTCCTCGTCTTCACGGGGATCCGGCTCTTCTTCCGGGAGGACGCGGAGATGGATCCGGAGCACAACCCGGTGGTCCACTGGCTCGAGAAGCATGTGCCGGTGACGAAGCGCTACGACGGTCAGAGCTTCTGGACCCGGGTCGACGGAAGAATCCGGGCGACTCCGCTCCTCCTGGTTCTCCTGGTGGTGGAGCTCACCGACGTCGTCTTCGCCGTGGATTCGATCCCGGCCATCTTCGGGGTCACCCGGGACCCCTTCCTGGTCTTCACGTCGAACATCTTCGCCATCCTGGGTTTGCGAGCCCTCTACTTCGTCCTCCGGGGGCTGGTGGACCGCCTGGAATACCTGCACTACGGCCTGGGTGGGGTCCTGACCTTCATCGGCGTCAAGATGCTGGTGGAGAGGTGGGTGCACGTGCCGGTGGAGTGGTCCCTGGCCGTGGTGGTGGCCCTGTTGACCGTCGCGGCGGCGGCGTCCTGGTTCCGGGACCCGGAGGCGTCCCCCCCGGAACGGCTGTGACGGCTCATCGCCGATCTCGATCGGTTCGGCGTTCTCGACGGACACTCCGTACCCAAACCCCGACAGCTCATGTGGGGGTCGATCTCGGACCCTCCGAGATCCCCGCTCCAGGCTTACCGTAGCTGCACCAGGATCCCGAAGGCTCCGTAGGTCCCCTCCTCCAGGGGAGCACCGGGAAAGAACCCTTCCGACTTCGAGCCCGCTTTGGCGGAGAGACCCCAGCGGTCGGCGACCATCCAATCGAGCTCGATCGATCCGTGCCAGGCTCCGGACCGGGCCTCGGTCCGCTCTCCGGCTTCTGGCTCGTCCCAGACGTCCCCCTGGAGGCTCACCAGGAGGTCGGGGCCCAGGGGAATCCGATGGAGGCCCAGCCCGAGGCCCTCCGTGGTCTCCATGCCCGAATCGAGGTCCCGGATGTAGAGGTCCACGACTCCCCAGGGCGTGGCCAGGTAGAGGTCCAGGAAGCGGCTGATCTCCCCCGGTCCCAGGCGGGACCGGGTCCCGGCCAGGAGACGCATCGACCGTCCCAGATCGAGGCCCGGCGTCCGGACCCGGTGCTCGCCCCGGGCCAGGTGCTGGCCGAAGTAGCCGATCGCGGTCATCACCACGGCCGGGTCCAGGAGATTCCAGAGGGCCGCCTCCCGGAGGCCGTCGAAGGTTTCGTCCAGGAGCGGGTCGGAGTAGTCGATCCGGTAGTCTCGGTTCCAGATCGCCGAGGGATCGGCCCCCACCCGGGCCCCCTGGCGGGAGACGAGGTAGATGGCCATGTCGTTTCCCTCCACGAAGGAGTCCCGGAAGGGGTCCTCCCCGTCCGTCGGCGCCTCCGGCTCCTCGGTCTGGGAGACGTAGAGGGTGAGGTCGAGCTTGGAGAAGAGCATCAGGGGGACGAGGGAGCCCTCGGTGCCCCGGAGGCTCATGGCGTCCAGGAGGATCCTCCGGGCCTGGATTCCCGTGGGCTCCACGCCTCCCGCCGCCAGCAGCGAGTTGACGAGGTTGGACTCCGGATCCCGATCGATGGTGGTGTAGAAGGTGAAGTCGAAGCCCGCCCCATAGCTCGGTCCGAGATCGTGCTCCCGGGCCCGTCCGCCGTGGCCGAAGACCTCGTGCTGGGCCACCGAGACCAGGAGGGCCAGGGGCACTTCCCACGCCGCCGCCACCGCGGGCTCCGACAGCTCTCGGTTCAAGAGCCCGCCGGCCGAGCTCTGGATCGCCGCTGTGAGCCTCCCTCCTGCGTCCATGGCCGGCTCGTTCTCGTAGCCCACGAAGAAGGGGCCGATGGGTCGGGCTTCGCGGTCTTCGGGCCCGTCCTCGGGGTCGACGGTCTCCGGAGGCGACGGAGGCTGTTCCAGGCCCCGGGCTCCCGGTACCGAGCCCGTGCAGAGGCAGGAGAGACAGAGAACGACTGCCAGGGAATCGCGGTGCATACCAGCTCCTCGGTTTCCTCCAGTGTAGCCGGGGCCCCGAAGGAGATCCGTCCACGGTCCGGGATCCACTGACCGGGAGACCGGACGGTGGTGTTCCCCGGATCTCCCCGCGGTTCCGGAGGTCTTTCGGGCCGCGGGTCCAGGACTCTTCGAGGTTCCCATCGACCGGTGCTCCTCAATGTGCCAAAATGACGCTCGTGGCGGTTCCCCAGGTTCTGATCATCGACGACGAGGCGGGCTCACGGGAGTCGATGGCTCTGGCCATCGAGAAGGCGGGCCTGACCGTGGAGACCTTCGACGACGCCCGGGAGGCCCTGGAGTTCCTCGACGGAACGCCGGAGGTGGGGATCGTGGTCTCGGATCTCAAGATGCCGGGCATGGACGGCCTCGAGTTCCTCCAGGAGGTCCGGGACCGGGGCCTGGACGTGGCCGTGGTCCTCATCACCGCTTACGGGACGATCGAGTCGGCAGTGGAGGCGATGCAGGTGGGGGCCGACGACTACCTGACCAAACCCGTGGATCTCTACGAGCTCCGGACCCGGGTGACGAATCTCTTGGACAGGCGGCGTCTCCAGGAGGAGGTCACCAGCCTACGGCAGCAGCTCGACAAGAAGTACGGATTCGAGAGCATCATCGGGGCCTCCGAGCCGATGGAAAGGCTCTTCGAGAAGATGCGGATGGTGGCACCCACCCGGTCCAGCGTCCTGATCGTGGGGGAGAGCGGGACGGGGAAGGAGCTGGTGGCCAACGCGATCCACCGGGTCAGCCCCCGGCGGAACGAGAGGTTCCTGGCCATCAACTGCGGTGCCATCCCCTCGGACATCCTGGAGAGCGAGCTCTTCGGCCACGAGAAGGGTTCGTTCACCGGAGCCGTGGGGCGGAAGATCGGGAAGTTCGAGCTGGCGCACCAGGGGACCCTCTTCCTGGACGAGATCAGCGAGCTCTATCCCGAGCTCCAGGTGAAACTCCTGCGGGTCCTGGAGGAGCGCCAGATCATGAGGGTGGGCGGGAGCGACCTGATCGACGTGGACTTCCGCCTCCTGGCCGCCACCAACAAGGACCTGGAGAAGGAGGTGGAGGAGGGCCGGTTCCGGGAGGACCTCTACTACCGGTTGAAGGTGGTCACGCTGGAGATCCCTCCCCTCCGTCGGCGCCGGGGGGACATCGAGCTGCTGGCCGAATCGTTCCTCGAAACTTTCTGCGAAGAGCACGGCAAGGAGCCGAAGAGCCTCTCGCCGGAAGCCCTGGAGGCCCTGAACGCCCACGACTGGCCCGGGAACGTCCGCCAGCTCAAGAACATCCTGGAGTCGGTGGTCATCTTCCACGAGGGGGAGGTCATCGGGCTGGAGGATCTCCCGGCCGATCTTCAGGAGAGGCGAGCCGGGGCCGCGGGAGAGCTCCCCGTTCAGCCCCAGTCGGGTCCGCCCCGGACGATGGACGAGATCGAGCGGCAGGCGATCGTGGAGACCCTGGAGAGGACCGACGGCCACCGGGCCAAGGCGGCCGAGATCCTGGACATCGGCCTGCGAACGCTGCAGCGGAAGCTCAAGCAATACAAGGAGCAGGGGTACTGGGAGGATTGACGATGGAGATTCCGACCGAGGTTCTGATCCACAACGAGCTGTTGGGCATCAAGGGAGGACGGGGCAGGCTCCTGGACGTCTCGCCCCACGGGTACTACGAGGTGAACCTGAAGTTCGGGGACAAGATCCACCGGATCCTCCTCCCCATCGCCAGGACCGTCCTCATCCAGGCCGAGCCGGAGGAGACCGCGGGCCCCTCCCTGGAAGTCGAACGGTAGAGCCCATTCCGAGACCCTCGTCACGAAGGCGCGGACGAGTCTCCCTCGTGTAGGATCGCGGTATGCAACCCCTCACTACCGTGCTGTCGTGGATCGCTCTTCCCCTGGTCTTGCTCCCGGGACCGCTCTTCGCTGGCGAGGAGGGAGTCGAGGCGGAGGAGCCCCCATCCCCGGAGGTCCAGATCGCCGGAGCCGTCCTGCCCGCGCCTCCCGACGAGCGAGAGTCGGCCACGGTCCTGGGGTACACCGACGAGGGCGAGCTGGTGACCCTCCGGAAGGGCGAGGGCCGACTGATCTGCCTGGCTGACGATCCGACGCGGGAGGGGTTCCACAGCGCCTGTTACCACCGGGATCTGGAGCCGTTCATGGCGCGGGGTCGGGAGCTCCGGGAGAAGGGTCTCGAGCGGAGCGAGGTCCAGGAGATCCGGAAGAGGGAGATCGAGGAGGGCTCCCTCTTCTATCCGGAGGGACCCCGGGCCCTCTACAGCCTCACCGGTCCGGCGGGGAGCTTCGATCCGGAGACGGAGGAGCTGGAGGACGCCCGGCGGGTCTACGTGCTCTATATCCCCTACGCTACCGAGGAGTCGACCGGGCTCACCTCCCGACAGATGACGCCCGGCGGTCCCTGGATCATGTCCTCCGGTGAGCCCTGGGCCCACGTCATGGTGGTCCAGGCACCGGAGTCGGAGGACTCCGAGGAAGAGGCCGATCCGAAGGACGAGCGAGAAGGCGCCGACGGGTCGGAGGAGGACTGATCCCGCCGGCGGAAGGGCGTCGGGATCCCGGGGAGCGCCGGTCTCTGGTGGTCCTCTGCTCCCACGGCGTCGAGGATCTGGTGGCCTCGGAGGCCGAGGAACAGGGGGCCGAGGAGGTCTCCCTGGGTCCCCAGGGCGTGGTGGAGCTCCAGGGCGATCTCGCCGTCGCCTACCGCCTCTGTCTCTGGTCTCGGTGTGCCAGCCGAGTGCTCATGCCCCTGGCCGAGGTGCCGGCGGAGAGCTCGGACGCGTTCTACCCGGGGGTTCGGTCGATTTCCTGGCTCGACCACCTCGGACCCGACGACACCCTGGCCGTGGAGGCCCGTCTCCGGAAGGCCCGGGCCACCAACAGCCACTACGTGGCCCTGAAGACCAAGGACGCCATCGTGGACCGGGTCCGGGCCGAGACTGGCCGGAGACCGGAAGTGGATCTGGAGGATCCCCGCCTGAGGATCCACGTCTTCGTCGAAGGCGACCGGGCCACCGTCTCCCTGGATCTGTCGGGGGAGGCCCTCCATCGCCGGGGCTATCGGGGGGAGACCGGTCCGGCGCCGTTGAAGGAGACCGTGGCCGCTGCGGTCCTCCTCCGAGCCGACTGGCCGGCGATGGCGAACCGGGGAGGCGCGTTCCTGGACCCGATGTGCGGAAGCGGGACCGTGGTCCTGGAGGCCCTGATGATCGCAGCCGACATGGCTCCCGGGCTGGGAAGGACCCGGTTCGGATTCGAGGGCTGGCGGGGCCACGATCCGGACCTCTGGGCCCGAATCCAGGACGAAGCCCGGGAGCGTCGAGCCGCCGGGCTCGGAGGGGGTCTCTCCCCCTTCGTCGGGTCCGACCGGGCTGCCGATCCCCTGTCTGCGGCCGAGGCT
Organism: Thermoanaerobaculia bacterium; assembly: GCA_033722255.1. Classification (GTDB taxonomy): domain Bacteria; phylum Acidobacteriota; class Thermoanaerobaculia; order Multivoradales; family JAIOJS01; genus JAWVZJ01. The sequence goes on from JAWVZJ010000031.1 coordinate 11,169, forward strand.
TCGGCCCGCCGCCTCGGGGTCGAGGAGCATCTGGACCTCCGGGAGAGAGCGCTGTCGGAGGCGAGCCCTCCCGACCAGGCGCCAGAGGGGCTGGTGGCGACGAACCCCCCCTACGGCATCAGAGCCGGGTCGGAGGAGGAGGCGGAGCAGACCTACCGAGAGCTCGGCGAGGTGCTCCGGACCCGCTTCGGAGGATGGAAGGCCGCCGTCCTCGCCGCCGAGGGCTCCCAGCTCGGATCCATGGAGCTCCGGGCCTACAAGACGAATCGCCTGTACAACGGGCCGATTCAGTGTCTCCTGGGGGTCTACGAGATCTTCGCATAGCAGCCCCACATGCCCGTCGCGTTGCTTCGGGCATTCATGGGTGCAAGACGACCCTCCCCGTCGAGACCGGGACCTCCGGGGAGGAGTGCCCGGGCGGAGCTCGCCCGGGTCTGGCTCCGGGATTCCTCTGTAACCTTTCCCGGTCTTGCCCGTAGTTCTCCCCGGAGCGACCGGTACCGGAAACGATAGGAAGAGAGGAGAGCACCGCGATGAGATCCCCGACCACAGCCTTCCGTCACCTCGTGCTGGCGGCACTTCTCATGGTCACGGCCCTTCCGGCAGCGGCGGAAGAGATCCGGACCGTCACCGCCGACATCCCCGCCACCGGACTGGTCCGGCTGGAGAATTTGGCCGGAAAGGCGCTCCTGAAGCCTGCCTCCGGAGACCACCTCCGAGTCCGGGCGAAGATCCACGCCGAGGGAGCCTCGGCCCGGGAGACGGAGGAGCTCCTGGAGGGGATGGAGATCGTCGAAGAGAGAGGCCGCTGGGTCCTGACCTATCCCGTCGAGCGCCACTCCACCTTCGCCTATCCCGGCGGAGGGTGGGGAGGGAGCACACGAACGGACTACCGGGGCGACCGCGTCAAGGTGAAGGGTCGCTCCTGGGGCTCGGCGCCCGTTCTCTACGCGGACCTGGTGGTGGAAATTCCCCCGGGTGCGCGGTTCGCCCTGAGGAACGTGGTAGGAGACGTGGCCGGTGAAGATCTGGTCGGCGAGATCGAGGTGGACACGGGCTCCGGCGACATCTGGCTGAAGGATGTCGAGGGAGAGCTCGTGGCGGACACCGGTTCCGGCGACGTCACCCTCCGGAATGTCCGGGGACGCCGTCTGGTGGCGGATACGGGCTCCGGAGAGGTCCGGGCCGAGGAGGTCGACGTCGAGCGCCTGGTGGCGGACACCGGGTCCGGCTCCGTGTGGATCGGGACGCTCCGGGCCCGGGACGTGGAGGCCGATACCGGTTCCGGGGACATCACGCTCGAGGATGTGGAGCTGGAGGATCTGGTGGCGGACACCGGGTCCGGCGACGTGCTGGTGACGGGGGATCTCTCGGGGGCCCGGCGGATCGTGGCGGACACCGGTTCCGGGGACGTCACCATCCTGGCGGGATCGGACTTCCAGTTCGATCTCGAGGCGGACCTGGGCTCGGGACGGGTCCGGGTCGGATACCGGGACGCCGACCTCGTCCGGGATGGACGGGAGATCGTCGGCGCCCACCGGGGAACCCAGGGGACCCGGATCTCCGTGGACACCGGCAGCGGGGACTGCGAGGTGGCCCCCCGGAAGGGCTGAGCCTGCTCGTAGACGAGGTCACCGCCCCCGGCTCTTGATCTGGGCGCGCGTGTTCGGATAGCCCGGATTTCTCACGAGGGTTCGTCGCGAGATGTCGTAGGTGCCTGTAGATGCAAGGCTTGCGACGGAGAGCGACGCAGGCGTACTGGCGGTACGTCGAGGAGCCCGCAGGGAGCGTAACGCAGCAGATGCAGGCAAATACGGCGTCGCAGCAG